>CALHCB010000089.1 GCA_937930695.1 uncultured Acidimicrobiales bacterium
CGGGAAGGTCCGGATAGGGAGGGGGCGGCGGAGGTGGCGGCGCCTCAGGGTTGGCAGTCTCGGTGAGCGACACGAACTCAGCGGATTCGGAGAACCCCAACAGGAGTTCGGTGCGATCTGACCCCGACGAAAGCCGGTCAACCCAGTACGCCTCACCCTCGGCCTCTGGGGCCCGACCGAGCACGTTGTTGTAGAGCACACCGACGAACTGTCGATCGTCGAGCCGTCCATAGGTCGCTTCCCATTCCGGAGAAGCAATGAACCAACTGGCAATTCCGGCGAGTGCTTCGCCTTCGAGATATCGCCCGACCCAGTAGTCGCGTCCCTCGGCGGCCGGCAACCGATCAAAGACGGCGAGATAGAGACGAACAACCGAGTCACGCACACCAGGCGACGCTGTTGCTGGCTCAACAGTTGCCGCCGCATAGATCGGATCGTCGAAGACAGACTCGGACAGATCCGCCTCAGCTTCTGCAGGGGTCACGGCCAGCATCGAGAGCAGACCGACGAGCACGACGAATACTGTCGCCACAGACCGTGCTCGACGAGTCGCCGGGTTGAAGATCACGGTAAGCCGCCGCACCACTTGTGAATTCGCCATTGCCAGATTCCCTCTGTCCAGGGGCTCAAACCCCGGTCGTTGATGATGCCAGAACCAGTAGTGTCGCAGGGTGCATCCCTGCCAAGTCCGTCTTCAACGCCAGGGCCAAGACCGGTGAACCAGCTGCTTGCCGTTCTCCTTGCAGTGGTCTTCGCATGGGCCGCGGGCGCCAAGTTGGCAGCTCGGCCAGACACCGCTGCAGGCTTCGCAAGCCTTGGACTCCCCGCACCAGAAGCAATGGTTTGGGTAATGATCGGACTCGAGATCGCCATCGCCGCGCTCCTCGTCATCGTTCCCGGGTGGGGCTCATTGCTGGCGTTTGCCGTCCTTGCCGGCTTCACCGTGTTCTTGGTTGGCCTGGTGCGCTCGGGCCGACCCGTGTCTTGTCGCTGTTTCGGCGGAGCGAGCACCGAGCCGGTCTCCGGGAAGACGCTGATTCGCAACGGTCTTCTTCTCGCCCTGGCTGCTGTTGTGGCTCTCACCGCTTGAGTGCGAAAGGATGTCGGTCATGACGATTGGCAACCCATGCGCAGGCATTTGTGAGTAGCGGCGATCGAGAGTGGGGCTTTCGAACCCGTGCCCTCCATGCCGGCGGCCAGCCCGACTCAGCGACCGGTGCGCGAGCAGTACCCATCTACCAGTCGACGAGCTTTGTCTTCGAAGACACTGCTGACGCCGCGGACCTCTTCGCGTTGCAGAAGTTCGGCACGATCTACTCCCGGATCTCCAACCCGACCACTGCGGCGTTCGAGGAACGCATGGCCAGCCTCGAGGGTGCCATCGGAGCCGTCGCAACCGCGAGTGGCCAGGCCGCGGAGTTCATGAGCTTGACCACGATCGCCGGTGCCGGCGATCACTTCGTTGCAGCCGCCAGCATCTACGGCGGGACATACGCGTTACTCGCCACCACGCTCGCCAGGCTCGGCATCGAAACCACGTTCGTGGACAACTCAGATCCGGAAGCGTTCTCGGCCGCAGTTCGACCAGAGACAAAAGCCATCTACACCGAAGTGATCGGCAACCCGAGCGGTGCGGTGGCTGATCTTGCGGCCTTGGCCGATGTCGCCCATAGCCACGGTCTCCCGCTCGTCGTCGATGCCACCTTCGCTACTCCCTACCTGTGCCGACCGATGGAATTCGGTGCCGACATCGTGTTGCACTCCGCCACGAAGTTCATCGGTGGTCACGGAACGACCATTGGCGGTGTGGTGAGCGAGTCCGGTCGCTTCGACTGGGCTTCCGGCCGCTTTCCTCGGATGACCGAACCGGTCAGCACGTACAACGGGCTGCAGTGGGTCGGAAACTTCGGCGAGTACGCCTTCTGCATGGCCATGCGATCCGAACAACTTCGAGACGTCGGCGCATCCCTCTCGCCCTTCAACGCCTTCCTGCTGCTGCAGGGCCTCGAAACATTGCCCTTCCGGATGGACGCCCACGTCGAGAACGCGCAGGCGGTGGCGAGATGGCTCGAGGCCGACGATCGTGTTTCTTGGGTCGCCCATGCCGATCTCGAAAGTTCGCCATACCGAGACCTGGCTCGCACCTATCTCCCAAAGGGTGCAGGCGCCATCTTCACGTTCGGCGTCAAGGGCGACCGCCAGGCTGGGCAGCGATTCATCGAGAATCTCGAGATGATCAGCCATCTCGCCAACGTCGGCGATGCACGAACACTCGTAATTCACCCCGCATCTACCACCCACCAACAGATGACGGACGAAGAACTCGAGACGGCAGGAGTCGGCCCCGACATGGTTCGACTCTCGGTCGGCCTCGAAGATCTCGATGACATCTTGTATGACCTCGACAAGGCACTGGCGGCAGCAACCACAGGAGGAAGCTGATGAGTACCTGGAGTCCACCATCGTCCATCGAGCGAAAGAAGATCCTCGACAAGACTCGGACCATCGCAGTGGTCGGGGCATCGTCGAACCCGTCGCGAGCGAGCAACTTCGTGATGACGTATCTGGCATCGTCGATCTGTGACTACGAGCTGTACCCGGTGAATCCGCGAGAAGCCGAGATCAACGGCATCACCTGCTACCCCTCGCTCGACGCATTACCGATCGTTCCCGACATGGTCGACGTCTTCCGCAAGCCCGAAGACTGCCTGGCCATCGCCCAAGACGCCGCGAACCTCGGGGCCGCATCCCTTTGGCTCCAACTTGGTGTCGAGAACGACGAGGCCATGGTCATCGCCGCCGAGGCAGGGATGGATGCAGTCCAGAACCGCTGCACCAAGATCGAACATGCCCGATTCGCCGGCGGCCTTCACCTCGCCGGCTTCGACACTGGAGTCATCTCCAGCCGTCGAGCCAGCTGAACAACGACAGGACATTTCATGGAACTCGCACTTTCAGGCAAACGAGCGATTATCGCAGGAGCCTCCTCTGGTTTGGGATTGGGTTGCGCTCGCGCCCTCGCCGCAGAGGGAGCCATTGTCGCCATGGGAAGTAGAACCAAAGGCCGGATCGAAGAGGCGTCGGCCGAAGTTCCGGAGTCAATTCCAATCGTGGGAGACGTCGGGACGAGTGCGGGAGCAACATCGTTCGTCAACGAGGCCATCGAGGAACTCGGCGGTGTTGACATTCTCATCACCAACGCGGGAGGACCACCGGTCGCCGGTTGGGGCCAGGCTGAAATCGCGATGTACGAGGAGGCGATCCGCGTCAACTTGATGTCGGTTGTTTCCATGTCGTTGGCGGCAATCGAACCGATGCGGGAGCAGAACTGGGGACGGATCATCGCCATCACCTCGGTTTCGGTTCGCCAGCCAGTTCCGAACCTGATCTTGTCGAACACCGCTCGTGCTGGTGCCACTGCCTTCTTGAAGACGCTCGCGACGGGCGTGGCCGCAGACGGAATCACGGTGAACAGCCTGCAACCCGGCCTCCACCTCACGGATCGGGTCGAAGCCATCTATGGCGACGATGCCGGGACGGCGGCCGAGACCATTCCGACCAAGGTCATGGGTGATCCCGACGACTTCGGACGAGTCGCAGCCTTTCTGTGTTCGGAGAGTGCCAAGTTCATCACGGGGGCGGCCATCCCAATCGACGGCGGAGCCGCAATGGGCTTGCAGTAGCAACGCCTGACTCCGACGTTCTGCCTTTTCCAGAACGTGGCATTCGGCGATCCAAGAGATTGACTGTCCAGATGCGTTCCCGTCGTCGCCTTGCTGCGCTCGTTCTCTCGGCCCCCCTGCTCCTCGCTGCCTGTGGCGATGGAAATGCCGAGCGCGAAGACCTCGTCACGTCACTCACTGAAGTTGCCGAGATCTCCTCATCAGAAGCCAACTGCGTGGCTGACGTCATTTACGCCGAAGGTCTCTTCACTGAAGACGAGCTCAACAATGCGGCCGCCGACCCAGCATCCGTCGATGGTTTCCAGGACACGTTCAATGCGGCCCTCGCCGACTGCGTCAACTAGCCAGACCGACTCAATGTCGGATCGTATGGGCCGATAGGCCTATGTGGCTGCCACAGAGAAACCAGTGAACGAGCGGGCGCTCGCCATGTTCGATGCAAAGCTCGCGTCCATTGCGGCAACAGAGAAAGAACGCATCGGGCGGCGCAACATGTGGCTTGCCCATCATTGGCCGGACGAATACCACGAACGTTGTGCCGTCGTCGGCGGTCGGCAGGTGTGCCGACGGTGTGGCGCCCTCTACCCCCTCGGCATCTTGGTCGCCATCGTGTCTGCCGTTGGACTCGCTCCTTGGCCGATGAGCTGGGACCCGACCGCGATCTGGATCCTGTGTATTCCCGCCACAGTGGCCTACTGCGGCGAAGCGATCGGTCTCTTCCGATACGCCCCGAAGGCTCAAGTCGCCGCCATGCTGATCACGGCTGTCGGCTTCGGCCGTGGGCTGGGCTATGAGTTTCTCAATCGTTGGAGTCCGGAGTTCTGGGGACCGGTCGCTGTCTTTGGCGGCATCTGGTTCATGTTCACCATGTTCGGTCTCACTCGCAAAAAGGCACTTGCCGCGCAAGCTAGACAAGCTGCCTCATCGGCAAGCTAGAACCAGCGACTCCTCATGATCGCCACACGTCCTCGGTGCTCATGAGCGGGATGGCTTTCCCTGCCACGATCAACAACGCCCGCTCGACGCCATCAGCCAACGTCGCGTTGACCCGGCCCTGCACGTCGCGGAAGCGCCGAGCAAGATCGTTCGCGGGGACAATCCCCATGCCCACCTCGTTGCTCACAAGAATGGTGGGGCTGGCCCGGGTGACGACAAGCTCAACCAACGAGTGAGCTGCCGCCTCGACGTCCTCGTTCGTGTCGCCCCGAACGAGACAGTTGGAGATCCAGACGGTCAAGCAGTCGATGACGACAACGTCATCATCGACCACACCCAGCGCCGTCTCGAGGTCATAGGGCGCTTCGACCGTTGCAAACCCGTCCGGCCGATCAGCACGGTGGCGGGCGATACGCAGCTCCATCTCGTCGTCGAGGGCCTCGGCGGTCACGATGACCGAAACCGCACGGTCGAGTTCGCGCGACGCATCCAGCGCTGCCCGCTCGGCGAACCCGGACTTTCCCGATCGAGCGCCACCCAAGAGAAAAAGGCTCGAGATCAGTAGTCGATCCCCTTCTTGGCGATGATCCCATTGTCGAACGCATGCTTGACTTTGGTCATCTCGGTGACCGTGTCCGCCACGGCGATCACGTCGTCGTGCATATCGCGGCCTGTCAGAATCAGGCTGGTCTTTGCCGGTCGATTGGAAATCGTCTCGACGACCTCAGCCACATCGATCCAGTCCCACGTCATGGCGTAGCTGATCTCGTCCATCACGATCAGCCGATGCTCGCCAGCAGCAATGATCTCCTTTGCCTTCGCCCAGGCTCCCTGAGCCAACGCCCGACTTTCATCAAGGTCTTCAGAGTTCCAGGTGAAACCGTCGCCAGCGGCCAACCACTCAACGCCGAGTCCGCGAAGCAACTTCTCTTCTCCCGTATTCCAGTCGCCGCTCTTCAGGAACTGAACGACGGCCACGGGCCATTCGACGGCCCTCGCTCGGATCACCACACCGAAGGCAGCCGATGACTTGCCCTTCCCGTGTCCGGTGTTCACCAGCACGAGCGAAGGAGCGGTTTTCATGCCCGACTTGTCCGGACTCTCGACGGGCGGTTCTTGTTGTTCCTCGGCCATCGCCGGAGGCTATCCGTCTGAGGTTTCTGCTGAAGGGTCGAGAACCGCATCAGATTCCTTGATCGCTCCTGCGAAGACGCCCCGAGCCATCAGCGATGCCTCGGCCGACCTTCGGAGACCGTAAATCTCTCGCCGCAGCTCGTGGATCATCTGGCTCTCGGGCTCGGCGACGGCCGCGGTTTCAATGAGATGGCACGCCAGTCGGAGTTCTCCCTGGGCCGCCAGTTCCTGGGCCCGAGCGGCGAGTTTGTCTGCTCCACCGGCGAGCTGTGACCACTCAGCGGCAAGCTCATCGGCAGGGGCCGGCTTCAGCTCGGCCGGATCTCCACCCCACCAGCCGCCGTACAAGCGCCAGATGTTGCGAACAACGAACTCTGGTTCGTCATAGGTAGGTCGGAGGTACGGCAACGCCAATACCTCGTCCGGGACCTTCGCGGTATGCACGATGTCGTTGAGCGACGCACCAGCGTTCATCATGTCGACGACCGTGGTGACGAGCTCTTCCAGCGTGGAGGCAATCGTCGTGAGCACTTCGGCGATCCGATGCTTACCGGCGATCGGAAGTCCGTGGGCGGGCAGCAACAGCTCTGGTTCGAGCTCGACCATGTCACGAAGCGATGCCGCCCACTCCCCCGGATAGCGCTGGACCTTCTGTGGATTCCCCGCATTGGGAAACACCCAAACCATCAGGTCGCCCGAACAAATCGCTTTGCGTTCGGGAATCCACGCCCAGGTGTGGTCGTCGGTTTCGCCCCGAGCGTGATGCAGCTGAAACTCCGTGTCACCAACGGTCAGTGACGTCGCTGTTTGGTACGTCTCGGTGGGCTCGGCAACGTCTGCAGGCAAGAAGTGCCGCTCGGGAGCATCGACCTCACCTGCGAATTGCAGGGCCTTTTGCACCCTGCCGTGGCCGAACTGCCTGTCGTTGATGTTTAGGTTGAAGCCGTTGGTGTAGCGGTAGCGATCGAACCGTTCCTTGACCGCTTCGTGACTGACCACCCGCGGTTTGTAGTGGCCTCTCGCCTCTGCGTCGGCCAACAGCGGGCCGCTCCCACCGACGTGATCGACGTGGCCATGGGTGTACACGAGCGTGTCGACTCGCTCCTCTGACCACGAACGAATCGCTCCCACGACTGCCGCACCTGTTTGGGGCCCACTCGAGTCAAAGGCCACGAGCCCATCTCCGGTGCGAAAGACGACGCTGTGACTGAAGGACTCGACAATGGCCAAGTCGTCGTCGAGCTCAGAAAGCTCGTTGGTAACTCGATTGGGACGTACATCAGATCTCGACTCATCAATGAGACGGGTAGAGAGTTCGAGCGGTCCAAGATCATCCAACGAGGAGTTCGACATGCCGGATGCCTAGCGTGTCGTCTTGATGGATTCCACTCCCGAACGATTTCGGTTCGACGTCTTCTTGATCGATCTCCCGACCGTCGACCAGCTCGAGGCTGCGCACGATCGCGACCCGACGTCGGGGCGAAAGCTCGTAATGGTGAAGGCCACCGGGGAAGACGGACGCATTGGTTGGGGAGAGTGCAGCGCCCTGAACGCTGCGACCTACACCCCGGAGTGGGCAGCCGGCGCCTTCGACCTTCTCACGGCGCGTGCAACCGATCTCAGCGAATTGTTGATCGATCCCGGGGCAACTCCGATGGCGAGCGCCTCCATCGACATGGCGCTGACCGACCTCCTGCTGATCCGTGCAGAGTCTTCACTTGCCAGCAGTCTTGGGGCAACCAACACCCATGTGCCTGCAGGCGCCGTCGTCGGACTGGGGATGCCCAGAGATGTCATGGCAAAGGCGGAGAATCTCGTTGATGCCGGCTATCGCCGTCTCAAGCTGAAGATCGTCCCTGGCGAACTCCAGATCGTGCGCGAGGTGCGAGAAGCCTTCCCCGACATCGAGATTCAGGTCGATGGAAACGGTTCGTTTGGCCAACACGATGTCGAAAAATTGGCTGAGCTGGCCGATGAGGCTGATCTCGATGCCATCGAGCAGCCCTTCGCCCCTGACGACATCGATGCTGCAGCGGATCTCGTCGAGCTGACGTCGATCCCGGTGATGGCCGATGAGGCTGTCGATTCGCTGGCCGACGCCAAGGAGCTCTTCGAGTTCGGCGCCCTGTCCGGTGTGGTCATCAAGCCCCCGAAACTCGGAGGGTTCGAGCCAGCACTCGACCTCGTCGACTGGACAACGACCAACGGCCTCGCGGCCTGCGTTGGCGGCATGCTCGAGTCAGGGCTTGGACGCCATGCCCTCGCGGCAATGGCAGCAGTCGATGGATTCTCGGTGACGGGAGACTTGTCGCCCGCCCGCCGCTGGCTTGCGGACGATCCCTGGTCCGATCTCACCATGACGGACGGATGGATCGAGGTGCCCTCTGCGATTGGGGTGGCCCCGCACCCTGATCCCGACGTGCTGGAGCGTTACTCGGTGCGCCAATCAAGTGTTGAGGCAGAGATCAGCGCTGCCATTTGAGCCGGTTGCTCGAGATGCACCGGGTGAGTGCCGGGAATGGTGGAGAACTCGGCGTTCGTGCCGATCGAAGAAGCCAACCGCTGCCCCAACTCACTGAACTTCAGATCGGCTTCGCCCGCGACGACAAGCGTCGGGCACTCGATCTCACCCAACCGATCCCACAACGGATCCTGAGTTCCTGACCCGCAGTGCCGAAGTGACGCTGCGAGCCCTTCTGTGCGGTTCATCAGCCGCTGCTCACGTGCAGCCCCTTCGCCATCAAGCCCGGCAAAGAGTGGCTTGGCCAACCATTCGTCGAGGAATGATTCAAGTCCGATCGACGTCAGGCGTACTGCGAGCGCGTTGTCGGCCGCGACTCGTTCTGCACGGCCCGAATGCGACTCGATACCGGCAGTGGCGCCGATGAGGACCAAACCCGACATCAGCTCCGGGCGAGCCAGAGCCAGATGGATCGCCACTCTGCCTCCCATTGAATACCCGACGTAGGTCGCTTCCCCACCGACCTCGGCGAGAAGCTCCGCGGCCTGCCACAGGTCCGCATCGTCGTGTTCGGAGCGGCCATGGCCCGGCAAGTCGACCAAGACGACCTCGTACGACTCCGCCAGCATCTCAGCGAGTCGGCCCCAACACGCTCCGTTTTGGGTGAAGCCGTGCGCCAGGACAAGCCGTGGGCCCGCACCGACGACCTCAACCGCAAGCCGATCATCCACCGTGGCGACTCCTCACGAATTCGATGTCGAGTCTTGACGCTTCATCGCGGCACGCCCGGCGACTCGAAGCGCCGCTGTAGGAAGTGATCGAGAGAGGACACCCCACCCTTTGTTCAGGCGCCCGGTGACCACCCTCGGTCGACCGGCGGCCAACGCTTCGAGGCTCTGGGCCGCGACGAGCGACGCATCGTTCCAGGCCCACGCGGGAATGTCGCTGACATCGACGTCGGCCCGCTCTTGGAACTCGGTTCTCGTGAACCCTGGCAGAACAGCCGTGACCTTCACTCCCGAACCCGCAAGTTCTTGATGAAGCGATTCACTCAAGCTCGTCACGAACGCCTTTGTTGCCGAGTAGACCGCAGAGTTCGGGGCAACGAGATCGCCAGCCATCGACGAGATATTGAGGATTCCACCCCGGCCCCTGGGAGCCATCGCCTTCGCTGCGGCGTGGGATAACCGCAGGACTGCGGTGACGTTCACGTTGACGACGTCAGTTTCGATGTCAATGTCGTTCTCCACGAACGGACCGCCCGCGCCAAAACCAGCGTTGTTCACGAGCAGATCAATCGGACGCTCGCCATCGCCTAGTCGTCGTTCGACCTCATCCAGGGCGGTACGGCTACGGAGATCCGCCGTGAGCACTTCCACATCGACCAACTCGAGTTCTTTGGCCAGGGACTCGAGCCGTTCAGTGTCTCGTGCGACCACCACGAGATCGGTGCCGGCTGCAGCAAGCTGTCTGGCCAGTTCGCGCCCGATTCCGCTCGAAGCGCCGGTGATAAGTGCCCGGTTCCACATCGACTCCATCGTGTGACGCTACCCGCAGCGGTAGGTTCGTTGAGTGCCCGGCGCCGAGAACGAACTGTCCATCACCGCCAACGCGACCTTCTGTGCAACATTGATCGACGAGTGGATTTCTCGAGGCATCACCGGCGCCTTCATTGCACCCGGTTCACGCTCGACGCCGCTCGCTCTTGCTCTGGCTGACCGATCCGAGCTACGCATCGAGATAGCCCATGACGAGCGCGTGGCGTCCTTCGCCGCTCTCGGTCACGGTCTGGCAACGGGAACGCCTGCCGTGGTGATTTGCAGCAGTGGCACCGCCGGGGCCCACTTCCTCGCTGCCGTCATCGAGGCCGATCTCTCCGCCGTTCCACTGCTTGTGTGCACCGCTGACCGTCCGCCGGAACTCTGGGGCCGGGGCGCACCGCAGGTCATCGATCAGACAGACCTCTACGGCGAAACGGTGCGGGCATTCATCGAACCGGGCCCGCCCGATGATGTCGACCCAGAGGTATGGCGAGAGATTGCCGCTGTGGCCTACAGCGCCGCGACAGGACAGCAACCCGGTCCCGTTCATCTGAACCTCAGTTTTCGTGATCCGCTCACGGGGAGACCGGGTGAGCTGCCGCCTGCGCTCGTGAAACAGGCACCCGTCGATGCCGAACCGAACCACGTTGAGATCGACGAGCTCGTCACCCTGCTCGATGAAAGCACGGGTTTGATTGTTGCAGGGCGCGGACAAACTGATCCCATCGATGTCGCCAGACTCTCGGCCCGATTGGGCTGGCCGGTGATCGCCGATCATCGGTCGGGCTGTCGGTCAGGTGATGCCCTTCGCCACTTCGACGCCATCCTGAGAGAGCCCTCGTTTGCCTCGGCCCAACACCCCGACGTGATCTTGCGGCTCGGCGAGATCGTGTCGAGCAAAGCAACCAGCCAGTGGATCAGTGCTACCGCGGCCCAAGGGACCACAATCGTTGCGGCGCGCCCCTGGGGTCGGCTGGTCGACCCAGAAGATGTCGCGACGTTCACGCCCGGCGAGCACGGGCTTGTCGACGCCCTCATCAAGGGTCTCGGGAGCGGCACACCGTCTGACCTCGCCCTCGAACACGCCAGCCGATGGAAGGCTGCCGATCAGGTGGCCGTTTCGGCGATCGACGGCGTCCTTGCCCGAGAAGCTCAGAGCGAGCCGGGAATTGCTCGAACTGTCGTGGCGTCGATACCCGCGCAGGGAGCGCTGCTGGTTGCATCATCCATGCCAGTCCGTGACCTCGAGTGGTACGGCCCAAACCGCGACGACATCATGGTGTGTTCGAACCGTGGGGCGAACGGCATCGACGGAACCGTGGCCACCGCGATCGGGATTGCAAGCACTGGTCGACCAACGACCGTGCTCGTGGGAGACGTCGCGTTCCTCCACGACTCCACTGCCTTGATCGCTCTCGGATCTCGAGCACTCAACCTCACCATTGTGGTGACCGACAACGACGGCGGAGGCATCTTCTCGTTCCTGCCTCAGCACACGCTCCTGCCGGACGAGCGTTATGAACCACTCTTCGGAACACCACACGGAACCGATATCGCTGCGCTCTGTCGCGCTCATGGCCTTCGAACCCAAGTGTGGGCACCAGGAACCACGCCGGCGCTGACACCCGACGGAATCCGCGTGGTTGTCGCAACGACCGATCGCAACGAGAATCTGGCGTTGCACAACGAACTGAACCGCTCGGTCGCCGAGGCACTAGGAGCCTCGTAGCTCCTTGCGAACCATGAGCTTCAGACCTGAATAGTCGTTGTCGATCGCGCACACTTTCACGTCAACCAACCCGCGGCCAAGCACCCGGTCTCGCACGCCGTCCTCGGTGAGATCACGGAATTTGGGGCTTGCCTTCTTCGGCCAGCACACCCACACGGATCGATCGGGAAACGCGAGCCGCCAGAGAAGCTCAACCCGCTTTGAGAGTGACGCCGCCGTGTGACAGAACGCGAGGGTGACATCGGGCTTCCCCCGAGCTCCTTCCCGGAGCACGACATCGCCCGGCAGCGGTACGAGCAGGCGCTCGATGTGGTCAGGACCATCGATGATGGCGACGACATGCCCCTCTTTGATCCCGAGCTTCTTGGGAAGCGGCGTCCCGGAGTAGCCAGCTGGCATGAGTGACCTCAGTGTTCGGGGTCGGCACCGAGATTGGCGGCGAAGGCCGCCACTTCTGCGGTCGAACGCAGGCGATGGACATCGAGATGATCCCACCGACCTGCCTGCATTCTGGCCTCATAAAGCGCTCGACGCGTCTCGAACGTGACCCAGGAATACCGGATGACGTTCCGCGCTGGGTCCCAGCGATAGAAGTTTGCCAACGGTTCGCGGTTGCCATTCCAGAGGACCTCGCGCATCACGGCGCGTCGAATCGTTCGACGGATGACCCGCAACATCACGACCTTCTTCGGTAGATCAAGCCACACCACCGTGTCGGCGTTCGCATCGCGAATCTCACCAAGATGACTGTCATAGCCCCCGCACATGGTCCACCCCGCAGGGCTCTCGTCTATTGCGTCCTGGACTCGGCGCTGGAATTCCGATGATTCGAGAGGCACCCAGCCAGCCTGATGGAAAATCCCATCGAGCTCGATATGTGCGAGGCCAAGACGAGAAGCGAGCTCGCTCGCCATGGTCGTCTTGCCAGCGCCGGACGATCCCAACACCACGATTCGTCGCATCGAGCCCTACGTTATTGGCCATGACTGATGGCGTCCCCTCTTCCCCAGTTTCGGAGATCTTCGATCCATCCCTTTGGACCGAAGTTCCTGGCTTCGATTTCTCCGACATCACCTACCACCGGGCCAACAATGTGCCGACGGTGCGGATCGCGTTCAACCGACCCGAGATTCGAAACGCGTTTCGGCCTCACACCGTCGACGAGCTCTACCGAGCTCTCGATCACGCCCGTATGTCGAGCGATGTCGGCTGCGTCTTGCTGACAGGCAACGGTCCGTCGCCGAAAGATGGCGGTTGGGCGTTCTGCTCGGGTGGCGATCAACGCATCCGGGGCAAGGACGGCTACCGGTACTCCGAGTCCGAAACCGCGGAAGGCATCGATCCCGCCCGCAGCGGGCGACTGCACATTCTCGAGTGCCAGCGCCTCATCCGCATGATGCCCAAGGTCGTCATTTGTGTCGTGCCGGGGTGGGCCGCCGGTGGCGGACACAGTCTGCATGTGGTCTGTGATCTCACGATCGCCAGCCGACAACATGCTCGGTTCAAGCAAACCGACACCGATGTAGCCAGCTTCGACGGTGGGTTTGGCTCTGCGCTGTTGGCTCGCCAGGTAGGCCAGAAGTTCGCTCGTGAGATCTTCTTCTTGGGTCGGACCTACTCAGCCGAGGAAGCCCGGGCCCAAGGCGTCGTCAACAGCGTTGTCGACCACGCCGATCTCGAAACCGAAGCCTTGCTCTGGGCCAGCGAGATCTGCAAGAAGAGCCCGACCGCACAACGAATGGCCAAGTACGCACTCAACATGGTGGACGACGGCATGGTCGGCCAGCAGGTGTTTGCCGGCGAAGCCACCCGCCTTGCCTACATGACTGACGAGGCGCAAGAAGGTCGCGACGCCTTCCTCGAGAAGCGGGACCCGGATTGGTCCGAGTTTCCGTACTACTACTGATTGACGAACCACTCTGATCGTTCGCCGGCGCGTTCGATCAGGTCTGCCTCGGTGAGAAATTCCACGGGCTCGACCAGCAAGGTCTCGTCGATCTCATAGGAGATGTCGACAACAACGGACTCGTCGGTTCCGGCGAGCCGGCCATCAATGTGCACCAGTCGGTTGTCTCCGTCGAACCGAAACACGTAGTAGCGAGCCAGCTCATCTTCGTGTGGGGCCAGCTCAACTTCAACGGCGCCATTCCGGTGACCCACAACTCGCAGTTCCGCGACGTCCGCGAAAATTCTCGCTGGCAGGAACCTGTTTTTCGCGGTCGATAGGTTCTTGACCTCGGAGAGCACGGCACCGAGAGGCTCGACGACGACCGGCACCCGCACGAGACCATCCATCTGCATCAGGGTTGGGGAGAGTGAAACCTGCTCGCCCCCTGCCGCGGTCTCCGCCAGGTTGGCGGCGGCGAGTTCGTTGGCCAGAAACGTGTTCACAGGCAAGATCATGTCGCCATCAAGATGCTCGACGAACTCGATCGGTTCGCCGGAACCGACCGTCAGGCTGCGATGGCGCCACTGCGCCCGCGGATCAGAAGTGATGACCTCGACAGCCGATGCGGCATCGTCCTCGGAGACGTAGGTCAGCGTGATTGTCGCTCTGGCGGGCTCGTCCATGGCACGAAATGCTTCGTCCAGTTCGCGAAAGCCCATGTCCAGTGTGAGAGACCGAAGTGTCGTCGAGGTCTCCGCAACGGTGACCGCTGGACCACTGTCAAAGTTCAGTTCCGCGGGTGGAGAGTTCGTGCACGCGGCTCCGACAGCTGCAACCGTCCCGATGATCCAGATTCGACGCATACCCGTCCCGTCGGCGGAACAGATGAAACCTTGAACTCATGACGCGGCAGGCCAGACGATGCCCGCTCGGTCAAGGCCGCAGCAGTGCACCCATCATCGCCTGGAATTTGGAACGGGTCTCGGCGAGCTCCGACTCTGGATCGCTGTCGCCGACGACGCCAACGCCGGCAAAAAACCGGACCTCGCTCGGGCCGCTCGACGTCGGGCCGAATTGGGCGGAACGGAGTCCAACAGCAAACGCACCGTTGCCCTGTCCATCGACCCATCCCGTCGGACCTGCGTAACGGCCTCGATCAGCCCGCTCGATCGCCTCAATCAGTTCGATGGCGACGCCTTGCGGGTCGCCGCCAACTGCCGGTGTTGGGTGCAGGGCGGCCGTCAACTCCAGAATCGACGCCGAAGGTGACGACAAGAGACCCTCGACTCGGGTGCCGAGGTGATGCACGTTCGGGAGCGACACGATCGTCGGCGCCGGCTCGGCATCGACGTAGGAACAAAAGGGGAGCAGCGTCGCAAGCAGCCATTCGATCGTGATCGAGTGTTCCCAGCGGTCCTTGTCGGACTTCAGCAAGTCGGCAGCCAGCTGGGCATCGGTCGCTGGGTCCGATGCTCGGGGAGCGGTCCCGGCAAGAGGATGCGCCCTCACGTCGTCGCCAGTTCGGCTCACGAGCAGCTCGGGCGACGCTCCCACAAAGTGATCGACGCTGAAGATGATGGCGGAGCGGTGCGTGTGCCAAAGCCGTTCGATGACGACCGCCTGATCGATCGGTTGATCGGATCGCAACACGAGCTCACGAGCCAGAACCACCTTGTTGAGCGCCCCACTCTTGATGCGTTCAATTGCGTACCCCAGCACTTCGTCGCGCCAGATCTCCGGGGCTAGAACGGACGTGAGCGACATCGTGGAGGGTTCGGGTCCCGCCGGTGTACGTCGCCCGCGAACAGCTTCGATTCGTCCAAGTGGATCGGAGATCTCACCCATCGTCGTGAGCCAACATGTTCCGTCGACATCGCGACCGACCACGATCTCGGGCACGATCAACTCTGCGGTCAGCTCTCGATCGAAGGGGAAGGCGCCGAACCCGACCGGGCCCGTTCCTGGTCGTTCCACTTCGTCGTCTCCCGCAAGGGCAGCCAGCGCCGCTTGAGCCTGGTCGCCACCTTCGGGCCGAGAAACCGGGATTCGACAGAACTCACCGATGCCGGCCAGCACGAAGTCGCCTTGACTCCAGAGCAGTCCTGACCTCGCTCCGATGGCCACCGGATCAAGATCCGGCTCGCAATGAATGGTGGTGGAGGTCACGCACCCGAGGGTATTGGAGGCACACTCATGTGTGATGCATCGAACGATCATGGCCGACGTGGCGGCGGATCCAGAACGAGTCCTCGAGATCGTTTCGGATCTGGCGACCTATCCAGAATGGCTCGAGCTTGTTTCGGCCGCGGACCGCGCGCCAGGCGAGACGACCGACGCGGGACCGGCGTGGTTCATCACGCTGAAGGCCAAGGTCGGCCCGTTCTCACGCTCGAAGCGATTGCGTATGGTCCGCACGAACCAGGACGACACCAGCGTTCGATTCGAACGATTCGAAGTTGACCGGCGAGATCACTCAGCATGGGTGATGGAATCCGTCGTGAGCGAGGGACCCGAGGGTTCGGTGGTGTCGATGGAGCTGACCTACGACGGCAAACTCTTCACGGGCCCGCTCGAAACCATCCTTGGTTCGGTCGCCGGTGATGCCGGACCGCGACTCAGCGACTACGCCTCTTCCTGAGCCACATCGGAACCGTGGTTCACTAGTTGGTTGACCTTGCCCCAGGGTGAGGTGGTTGACTCTCGATGCGCCCCAGAACCGCAGAGAAAGTCATCTCATGAACTCCGTCATCGATCATTCCGTCCACTCGCTGTATTCGGAGCCAGGCCGACATACCGGGCTGCTCGCCGGACTGCCGACCGATCCGGATGAGTTGTCCTCTGTCGCCCGCAACGTGATCGTTCACTATCGAGCATCAGGCCGTGAGCTCCCTGTTGAGCACCGCGACGACATCAACGCCCGGTGGCTGGCCGACATCCTTGATCTCGATCAGAACCGGCACCCGATGCCGCTCGCTCAAGACCGACCGATCACCCAACGGGTGCAGGGTTGTTGTCGAGACCACACGCTGTTCTGCGTGGGCGCGCTCCGTTCGAACGGCGTGCCCGCTCGGTCAAGGCTCGGTTTCGCGGGCTACTTCGTTGAAGGCTGGCACCACGACCATGTCATCGTCGAGGCGTGGCTCGATGGTCGATGGCACCGCTTTGACCCAGAGATCGGCGGTCCCCTGCCGTCACTGCCCACACCCATGGACATCGAATTCTGCGATGTCAGCAGCCAGGGCTTTGTCACCGCGGCACGAGTGTGGGACAGCTATCGGACGGGCAACCTCGATCCCGAAACGTACGGCGTCGACCCTGACGTTCCTGTTCTGCGGGGTGAGCGCTTCCTGTTCGACGAGGTCATTCATGAAGTCGCCCACCGATTCGGTCATGAACTGTTGCTCTGGGATTGTTGGGGCCGCATGGGAGAACCCGGGGATCCGGTCAGCAACGAAGATGCATTGTGGGCCGACGACGTTGCCCGGCTTCTGCTGGCTTCCGATCAAGGTGACGAACGGGCCGAGCAAGAACTCTTCGGCCTCTTTCAGAGCGACGACGGGTTGCTTCCGGGGTCAACGGCTGTGCAGGCTTCGCCCTACGGCGACCCACCAGTCGCGGTTCAACTCCTCAAGGACGCGAACTCACCGGTGTCGTGATCGCCCATGGCCCGGAGATCTCCAACGTCACACGACGAGCTCCCCGAAGCACTTGTGTCGCTGTCGAGCAGAATTGCTGCGCAAGAGATCTCCACGGGACGCGACCGTAGTGTCATCGCCGCCAACTCGACCGGCGACTTGCCTCCCACCCGGGCTGTTCTAGCCTGCGACGACTTGGGTCAGCCATCGGGCAGACCGGTCGTGTACTCCGTCGAGCAACAATCTGACCTCGTCAGATAACTGGGACGACACCGGCCCCGGGGCGACCAACTCGCGCCCGTCGTGACGGCCGATGACGCCGACGGGTTGATTCGTTGAGCAAAGAAACAGCTCATCGGCCTGCAGAACTTCGTCCCAGGCAATCGGACGAACGTCAGAGGGCACGCCGATTGCGTCGGAAACGTCGAGCACCATTCGGCGGGTGATGCCGTCGAGAACCGCATCAAGCGGCGGCACCACGATTCGTCCACCGACAACGACGAACAGGCTCTGCGTCGTTCCTTCGGCGACATCGCCACCGACAGTGCGGAAAATGACGTCGTCGAAGCCTTCTTGCAGCGCCGACATTTTCTCTCGGACGCCCACCGTGTAGCTCGCCGCGACCTTGAGACTCGGCGGCAATACGTCGGCAGACAGCTTCGGAGCGACGGCAGTTCGAACGGCGAGCGGTGTGTCAGCTGCGGTGGACGCCGACATCGAGGCAACCCAGATATTCGGCGTCGTCGACACCGGCATTGCTTTGAGGGGCACCTCGGCCCAGGCCGCAACGAGCTTGATCACGCCCTGACCAGGGTTGGCAGCCGCCACCTGCTGAACCGCCTGTTCGAGGTCGCTGATCGATGTCTCGGGCGTCATGCCCATCAAACCCATGCCTCGAACGAATCGAGCCACATGCTCTCGCAGTCCGAACGCGCAACGGCCGCCTGGCGTCTCGACGATCCGCAAAACATCAAAGACTGCGGTTCCTCGTTGGACCGCATGTGAGAGGACATGCAACGTCGCGCTCTCACCGGACACCAAATTGCCGTTGTGCCACACCGGCCCTACATCGACACCGACCACGCAGGGACCCTACCCTCGCGAGATGCCCGAACTCGTGGCCCTTGATCTCCCCGGAGGGCCGGCCTTTGTCGAAGCCCTTCAGCGCGTTTGGGCAGCCGGGGACGCTGTCTTTCCGCTCGATCGCCGACTCCCGCCTGTCGAAGCCGCTCGCGTGATGGCCTCGATCGCACCGACAGCGATCATCGAGGCAGACGGCGAGCGCCGATCCTTGAGTGGTGGTCGTCCGACCCAGGTCGGTGACGCCGTCGTCGTCGCCACCAGCGGAACAACTGGCGCACCGAAGGGTGTTGTCCACACACACGAGACCGTCCTTGCGTCGGCGCTCGCAACCAGCGAAGCCCTCGACGTCGACCCTGACCGAGACACTTGGCTGGCCTGCCTGCCGCTCGCTCACATCGGCGGACTCGCCGTCGTCATGCGTTCGCTCGTCACCGACACCCGGTGCGTCGTGCACGACAAGTTCGACCCAGCAATGGCCGAGGAGGCCGCACGACAAGGGGTCACGCTGGCCTCACTCGTCACCCGAGCCCTTGCCCAGATTGACACCGAGGAGTTCCGGACCATCCTCATCGGTGGCGCCGCTCCCCCGCCGAGCCGACCGTCCAACGTCATCGCCACCTATGGAATGACCGAGACCGGATCCGGCTGCGTGTACGAGCGCGAGCCACTGCCCGGACTCGAGATTGCCGTCGCAGCCGACGGCGAGATTCTCCTTCGAGGCCCCATGATGTTGCGGGCATACCGAGGCGATTTGGACGGCACCGGATGGATCGAGCGTGATCCGAAGTCGGAAGACAACTGGTTCGCGACGGGTGATCTCGGCGGTTGGGGCGACGATGGACTCATCCAAGTTCATGGTCGTTCCGGCGACGTGATCGTGACCGGTGGCGAGAAGGTCTGGCCTGCCCGGGTCGAACCCCTTCTGGAGTCCCACCCGGGGATCGCTGAGGTCGCTCTCGTCGGGCGCAGCCATCCCGAATGGGGGCACACCGTGGTTGCGGTCGCGGTTGCGAACCCGAGTGCGAGCAACAAAACGCCGTCGCTCGAGGAACTGCGGGAGTACGTCAAGGCGGAACTTCCTGCCTGGTATGCACCTCGCGAGATCGAATGGGTCAACGAGCTCCCCCGTACCGCACTCGGCAAAGTGCGCCGGCACGAGCTCTAACCCGCACTTGCAGCCGTGACAATGGTGAGTGTCTGCCCGACTTGGAACTCCTGACGGGTTGGCATTACATCTCCGACTTGACCTTCGATCAAGCCGCTGAGCGCACCATCACCGGAAGAGAACGACACCACGAAGCGGTCCGAATCAAGCGCGATCAACGAACGGGTTTGCTGGGTCGTGTCGCCTGACGCCGATTGCTGTTCAACGATCCAACCCGCACCCTGGCCCAGCGCTACAGCGGGCATCGGACCAATCATCGCGAGAGGGGCATCCAACAAGCGCTCGACCCAGAACGCTTGGTCGTCGGGTTGGGCGCCAACAATCTCGACCGTTCGCCGCCTCACGACCAGCGCGCCGTCGCGCTCGACAACGGCTGAAGAACCGACCGCTCCGACAAGCGCACGCTCCGTGCGTCCGTCGGAGGAACCAATCGACTCGATCGTGAGCTCGATGGTCTGAGCGGAGCCATCGGCCATCGATTCCAAGACAGACAGACTGATCCTGGCTGTCACCTCGCCGTCGAGATGAGCGATCGACACGTCGACCGACGCCGTACTGGCAACAGGCACTGGTCGGTGAAGCGTACGACGCAATGCCTCGCCCAGAGAGCTGACTTCCATTTCGTATCCGGCCTCGCCCGCGTTGAGCGAGGCCAAAAGGGACGTCGTTTCAGTACTTGGAAGCGCCGGAGAACCCTCATCGTTCGCGCTGCAGGACGCCGCCACAAGCGCGACCAGAAGCCACACCCTCTTTCCCGCAATCGCCATGGCACCGAGTGTGCCCTGGACAAGCGGGCCTAGCGGTGGCTCAGCGCGCTTTTCACCAATTCGAAGTCATCTGGGTTCGTGATGCCGATCCACTGTTCTGCTGATGCAACAACGTTGATCGTCAAGCGATCGGCTGCCATCAACTCACCAACGACGGTTGGGAGCTGACACTCAGCTTTGGGCTCATCGGCGTGCTCGGCGAAGAACACGTCCCATCGTTCTTGGAAGTCAGCCATGACGCTCGGATCAAAGCACCACAAGTTCATTGAGACAGGCTGATCAGCGGACACTTCGGCTCCGCCAGCAACCACTCGGCCAGAAGCTTCGCGCTCACAGCCATCCGTTTCCACGATCGCTGCCAGTGTTCCGTTCTCAACTTCACAGAGCGCTCGAGTGACCGATCCCTCGGGAGGAACCGTATTGCCGATCTCGAAGGCCACATTGGCGCCGACGGCCGGCTCACTCGACCGCAGCTGTTCGGCTGCCAGACCGAAGCTCTCGGGCCCGTAGTAGTCGTCGGCGTTGATCACCGCGAACGGTGCATCAATCGCATCTGCCGCGCTCAGCACCGCGTGGAGCGTGCCCCATGGCTTTTCTCGTGCCGGACCAAGATCGTCTTGCCGGACGTAGGTGACATCAAGCGATGCATGCTGTTCTTCCATGTGCGCTCGCACATCGTCCTCGATCTCCGACCGGATGATCAGGACGACCCGACCGAATCCCGCCGACACCGAATCCACGATCGAGAAGTCGAGAATCGCCTGTCCTTCGGGTCCGACACGGGCCAGTTGCTTGACGCCGCCAAAGCGGCTTCCAAGCCCAGCGGCCATGATCACAAGTATGGGAGTCACCCGTCCATCGTCGCTCACGTCGATGCCAGAACCAACCATCCCTGCAGGTATTGAGAACCCGGTCGAATTCTGAGCCGAATCGAGGCCTCAGTCGTAAAGCAAATACGGAGCAGTTGAGGCTCGAAAAGCGGTCAGATCTGCCTGCCAGCCCGCCTGAATCTCCGTGATGTCAGTTCCGTTCGTGAGATCACGTCGCAGCGAGGAGGTTCCCGCCAGAAGATCGAAGACAGCACCACGATCGATGATGGAGCCAAGCCCAAGCTCCGTCGCTTGGGCTTGGGCTGCCACAAGAAGGTGCAGACCGACAATGGTCGGTTGGTAAGCACCGGGATCGGTGACGGACACCCGAGCGCCGCGCATGAGCTGACCCTCGTGACGGGGGCTGGGAGCGACGTCGGGAATGACGACCGGGGTATACGCAACCGAGGCGAGGTCGAAACCAGTGAGCCCTGCTGCCGTCGCGGATGACCGAACGTCCGCCACGAAACGATCGCCGTCAAGCCATGACGCTCCAACGGTGGAGAACGGGAACTCCGTCCCGTTCCCGTAGCTCAGCGTCGTGGCCTCAAAGAAAACAGACCCCGGATAGACGAGTGCCGACTCGACCGTCGGAAGGCCTGGGCTCGGACCGATCCACGTCCGCTCGGTGTCCGGCCACGTTTGGGATCGCTTCCAACCTTCCATCGGGATGACACGCAGGTCCAGGTTCTCCAACCCGGTCAGCCAACCCTCTCCTCGAATGGCAAGCGCGAGCTCGCCTGCCGTCAGTCCGTACACAGCTGGGATTGGATACTGGCTGATGAACGACTCTTGAGAGGCGTCGCGCATTGCCCCTTCCATCAATACACCGCCATGAGGATTCGGACGATCGAGCACGATGAAGGGAACGCCAGCCGCCGCAGCAGCCTGCATCGCCAAACCCATCGTCGAGATGTAGGTGTAATAGCGGGTGCCCACATCTTGAAGATCGAAGAGCAGAACGTCGATTCCCTCCAGCGTTGATGGCAGCGGTGCTCGAGTGGCCCCGTACAGGCTGATGACGGGCGTGCCCGTCTCCTGATCGATCTCGTCGTTAATGGCCTGGCCGGCATCGGCGATTCCCCTGATGCCGTGCTCTGGGGCGAAGGCTGCGACCAGTTCTATGCCAGGTCGAGCGGCAAGAAGATCGATGAGGTGTTCACCGTTTGCGATGGAGGTTTGATTCCCGATGAGCCCGACTCGTTGCCCAACGAGCTCGTCGAAATCGGCATCGGCAAGCACCTCGGCTCCGGTTCGCACCCTGGTCTGTGGAAGTGATGATGTTGTGCTGGGAGGGACCGTGGCTAGCGGCACTGTGCTGACGGGCACTGTGCTGACGGGCACTGTGCTCGATGAACCAGAGCTCGATGAACCAGAGCTGGAGGGTGGCGATGACTCGACCCCGGCCTGGGGCGCACTCGTCACTGATGGCCGATCCCCTTCTGTCTCGTCTGCCGAGTCGCCGCATGACGAAGCCAGCAGAATCAGTGCCAGGGTGATCGAACGGATATACCGACCCGCCTTGGACTTCCCTGCCCTCCGTGTCACGCGGTGAGATCCCGAAACCGCTCGAAGCTGACGTTGCCGCCGGACAACGTGACGCCAATGCGTTTGCCTGCCAGGTTCAGGTTGCGAGCATGCAGCAAACCGGCAAGTGCCGAAGCACCGCTCGGCTCGACAACGAGCTTTGTTTCAGCAAACAACAGCTTCATTGTGTCAACGATCTCGGCATCAGAAACAGTGACGAATCCGGTAGCGAGCCGCTGGTTGATCGGCCAGGTGAGCTCACCCGGCGTTCCCAATTGCTGTCCATCGGCGATGGTCGTGGCGATATCGATCGTGACTCGCTTCCCCGCAGCCATCGAAAGCAAGTGGTCATTGCTCGCTTCGGGCTCGACGCCGTAGATGGCCGCCTCGGGAGCGAGAGTCTCGAGCACGGTTGCACATCCGGACAAGAGTCCGCCGCCGCCGACACAGACAAACAGGGCGTCGAGTCCATTGACTTGATCGACCAACTCCAGGGCCGTGGTGCCCTGGCCTGCCATCACCAGCGGATGGTCATAAGGCGGGATGATGGTGCGACCCTCATCGTTGGCGATCTGGTTCGCGATTTCAGCTCGATCCTCGGAGTAGCGGTCATATCGCACCACTCGAGCACCGTTGGCCTTCGTCCCCGCGACCTTCGATTCGGGAGCATCGTTCGGCATCACGATGACTGACGACGAGCCGCAAAGCGTCGCAGCCCGGGCCACACCCTGCGCGTGGTTCCCCGACGAGTAGGCGACAACTCCTGATGCTCGAGCGTCGTCATCGAGGCCGCTCACCGCGCTGTAGCCGCCTCGAAACTTGAACGAGCCAGTGACTTGAAGGTTCTCAGCCTTCAGGAAAACCTCGGCGCCAACGCGCTCATTGATGGACGGGGAGGAGATCACGGGTGTACGAAATACCACCCCGCTGAGGCGGTCCGCCGCGCGCTGCACATCGTCGAACGTGATCATGGGGCTACCTCGAGACGAGCGGCACGCAGCTCTTCGTAAATGACCGATGCTTCCGCCGCAACAGATTCGAGATGCGGTGCGAGGTCGACGGGTGCCGACGGGTCGGGCGCAGGGCCGAACCCCGTGGAGTCGACAACCGACGAATACCAGGCAGGGGCCCACACGCCGTCGCTATCTCGCTCACCCTTCGGCCACGACAACATCGCTTGATCGAATTCGACCTCGAGAAGCCGGCACATCTGCTGAAGGTAGGCGGCGGGGTTCCCGAGGAAGTCTGCTGTATCGACAACAACTCGGGCCCTGGGGAGCAACTCGAGTTGCTGGGGAAGACCAATCGTCTCAACGGACACGTCGTCCCACACCTTGGTGTAGCTGGCAAGAACGCGACGAGGGTCCCGGATCAAGAGCACATGGACGAGCTGATCAAGCCAACTCCGGTCATAGCCATCATGGAGATGGTGGGCGATGTGCTTTTGGTAGGAGATCGTCACACCTTCGGGAAGCGGGGCCAGACAGGCGGCAATGGCGGCATCGGGATCGGTCGGGCCCGCAGCGAGGATTTCCTCTCGCATGGGGTGGTCGCCACCCGTGGTGGCCAGGCTCGCGGCGTAGAGCGGCTCGTCCATCACGACGCAGTCGGCGCGGTTCTCCCACGAACGCATCATCGCCGTCGAGAGGTTTCGAGGCCCCGACCATGCGGCGATGCGTGTCACGCTTGTCTGTTCCCCGGTTGTCACCCGGCAATCTCTTCCATCATCTCCAGGTAGAAATTCTGGAGAGATTCGACGATTGGGCCGCGCTCACCGTTGCCGATCACTCGACCATCGATCTCACCGACGGGGGCAAGCCCGGCGAAGGTGCCCGTCACGAATGCTTCGCTCGCTCCGTAGACCTCGGTCAGGCTGAAATTTTTCTCGTGATGGATGATGCCGTGCTTCTTGCACAGGCGAAGCACGTTGCGACGGGTGATGCCAGGCATGCAGTAGTCGCCTGTCGAGGTCCAAACCTCGGGCGGTCCGTCTGGTCCATCTGGATGACGCACGATGAAGAAGTGCGTCGAGTTGCAGGTCGACACGAAGCCCTGCGGATCGAGCATGAGCGCCTCGTCGGCTCCCGCTTTCGCTGCCTGGATACACGCCGAGATGCAGTTGAGCTTGGAATGAGAGTTCCACTTGGGGTCCTGCACGTCGGGTCGACCGCGACGCACATGCACGGTGAAGAGCGAGAGACCGCGGGTGAGAGTCTCGGGCTTCGGCAGCTTGTATTCCGGCAGGATCACGATCGTCGGAGCAGAGATTGTGAATCGAGGGTCTTGATACGGCGTCAGCTTCAAACCGCGAGTGATCATGAGACGGATGTGAACGTCGTTCGTCATCTCGTTGGCGGCCAGCGTTTCCTCGATGAGGCCAACCAACTCTTCCGGCGTTTTGCCGATGTCCATATCGATTGCCTTGGCGCCCTCATAAAGCCGACGCATGTGGTCATCGATGAATGCGAGATGACCGTTGTGAACTCGGATGCCCTCCCAGACGCCGTCGCCGAGCATGAAGCCTGAATCCAGAACCGAAACCATCGCCCGGTCACGAGGGAGCAGCTCTCCGTTGACGTGAATCAACACGTTCGCGTTGCGTGGGTCTTCGTCGTGATCGTGGGTGCCATGAGCCATTGCCGGAGCGTAGTGACCGGCCAGCCATCCCCACGACCGCCGCCGCGCCCGAACCCGCGCGAGATACCGACACACCCTCCCCAGCAACCCGCACACCTCCCCAAGGTCCACAAACCTGCGCGAGTTACCGGCACACCCTCCCCGGCAACCCACACACCTCCCCAAGGTCCACAAACCCGCGCAAGTTACCGGCACACCCTCCCCATCAAGTCGCACATGTTGGCGACGGAGGGTTAGGCCGCCCGCGGCATCAGGGCTCGATGCAACTGTCGATACACATACTCGGGCCGTCGAACGACGTGGTCGTAGGTGAAACGCAGAAGCTGGAGGCCGGTGCTGAGCAGCGCATTTTGTCGTTCGAGGTCGGCGGCGAGCGCCGTGGCGCCTGAGTGTGCGAGCACTGAGTCACACTCGACGCCGAGGTTCCAAGATGGCCAGAAGAAGTCGATATAGAAGGTCCGTCCGCCAACATCAACTCGATACTCCCGAACTGGCTGGGGCAGGCCGGCGTCGACGATCAAGTCTGCAAACGCTCGTTCGAAGAAGGAACTGCTCGGACCCACCATCGACGTTCTTGTTTCGAGAACCTCGCGAAGGCGAACCGTGCCTGGCTTGCCTCGTCGACCAACCTCCAGGAACCGCCGTCCGATCTCGTCGTAGGAGAAGTGGCCCTGCTCGACACCATCGTCGACAAGGTGACGGAGCCGAATCTCGTCCGCGAACCGAGCACAATCGATCACCGTCCGAAGTGGCGAAGTTACGCGTGTGTTGCGGTGCTCCACGACGTCGCTTGGGAGCAGGTCGGTGACACCGTGTGCTCGAGCCAGCCGGCTCGAACGAACAGCCGAACGCGCACCGACGACCTCAATCACCAGTTCCCTTGCGTTCGCCAGGCCCCACCACGCCGCAGCCGTTCGGAACCCAATCGACCCTGCGGGGGCGTACGCAACCGCTGCTTGGTAAACCCTCGAGACCCAGCTGTGTTGATGACCGGGAAACCGATAGAGGCCGCGACGAATCCGCAACAGGGCACCCATCCGAACCCAGTTCGAGAGGTCGTGCTCGGTCACCCCGAGGTCGGCCAAACGTCGTCCATCGAGGTAACCCTCTGACGAAACGGCGGCCGCGGCCGCCGTCGAATACCTACGGATCGCTCCCGACATTGTCTGCTCCAACGATCTGGTTCTGCTGGGGGAAGCCATCACGACGCTAGGCAAGAGGTCTGACACTCGGCCAATGGCCTGTCCGGCAAAGCGCTTCGGCGAGAACCCGCGCGAGATACCAACACCCTTCCCGGACAACACGCACACGTTCGCAAGAAGAACGAACCCGCGCGAGATACCAACACCCTTCCCGGACAACACGCACACGTTGGCGAGGGGGTCGCGGTGTGGGGGTGAAAAACGTAGGGAAGCGCAACGCAGGTGGGTGGAATACGCGTCTTGGCACGGGAGCCGTCATGATGGGCGGGTGGCTACGACGCCCCGGTTCGAGCGCCCTGTTGTGGGCGATGTTTTCGCAGGCATCACGGTCGCGCTCGTGTTGCTTCCGCAGTCGTTGGCCTATGCCGAGATTGCCGGCGTGCCACCGTCT
>CALHCB010000090.1 GCA_937930695.1 uncultured Acidimicrobiales bacterium
TACCGGCTGAGCCCGGAAGACCAGCGCTACTACGTCGACTACACCGGCACCGGCAACACCCTTGACGTCTCCCAGCCTGCCGTGCTGCAGATGATCATGGATTCGCTGCGTTACTGGGTGGAGGAGATGCACGTCGATGGCTTCCGCTTCGACCTCGCGTCGACACTCGGCCGCGACGCTGGCCATGTCGACCGCCACGCTGCGTTCTTCGACATCATCAATCAGGATCCGACGTTGCGCGAAGTAAAGCTCATCGCGGAGCCGTGGGATGTTGGCGAAGGCGGCTATCAGGTCGGACGCTTCCCACCTCTTTGGTCAGAATGGAATGGTCGTTATCGCGACACTGTCCGAGATTTCTGGAGAGGCCAGCCAGGACACCTTGGCGATTTCGCATCGTGTTTCACGGGAAGCTCAGACCTGTATGAATCCACGGGCCGTCGTCCGTCGGCCTCGATCAATTTCATCACGGCCCACGACGGATTCACACTTCGCGACCTCGTGAGCTACAACGAGCGCCACAACGAGGCGAACACCGAGAACAATCGCGACGGCGACGCTCACAATCGCTCGTGGAACTCTGGCGTTGAGGGCGAAACCGAGAACGCCGATGTCCTCGAGATTCGCGCCCGTCGAACTCGTTCGATGCTCACCACCATGATGCTCTCCCAGGGCGTCCCGATGCTGCTGCACGGTGATGAGTTCAGCCGGTCCCAGGGTGGCAACAACAACGCCTACTGCCAGGACAACGAGATCTCCTGGCTGGATTGGGAAGGCCTCGACGACGAACTCTTGGCATTCACCCAGCGACTCGTCAATCTGCGCCGACAGCATCCGGTCTTCCGCCGGCTGCAATTCTTCTCAGGCACCAAGCCGGTCGACGGAGAAGCTGCAGACATCGACTGGTTCCGTCCCGATGGCGGACGCATGAGTCATTCCGATTGGAGTGGCAGTGACGACAGCACGCTTACGGTCTTCCTCAACGGGTCACACCTTGCAGGCCGTAGCCAGCGAGGCGAACGCATTGAGGACGACAGCTTTCTCGTCATCTTCAACGCATCGGCCGATCCCCGTAGCTTCGCCATTCCCCCTGAGCTCTCCGACCGGTGGTGGCGAAGCGAACTCGACACCGCCAATCCAACACAGCCTCAACGGCCCGTTGTGAGCGCCATGGTCGTCGAAGGCTGGTCGATGATTGTGCTGCGTGACGAGAGTCGGCAGCGAGTGTGATGGCATTGCACGTTCTCTTTGCGACCGCTGAGCTCACCCCATTGGCGCGTGTCGGCGGGCTTGCTGAAGCAGCCGGCGGATTGGTCCGCTCACTGCAAGCGCAGGGAGTCAAGGTCACGGTCGTGTTGCCGGACTACAGCGCGCTCGAATTGGCAAACGAAACCGAGGTCGACATCGTGGTGCCCGCATGGGCAGAGCCGACCCGGGCGCGGCGAGGCCAAATCGGTGACCTCGACGACGTCGTGTTGATCGATCGACCTGGCATCGCACGGCCACACCCCTACGTCGAACCATCAACCGGGGAGGGCTGGCCAGACAACGATTGGCGGTTCATGTACTTCTCCGCCGCGGTTGCAAGCCTGGCAACGAGCCTGACTCCTGATGTCATCCACCTCAACGATTGGCACAGCGCAGCGGCTCTTGGTTTCCTGTCGTCCCCGCCTCCAACGCTGCTGACCATTCACACACTCGGCTATCAAGGCCAGTGCGATCCGGCTTGGCTCAACCGACTCCCTCATGAACCGTGGCGGTTCGCCTGGTACGACAGCTGCAATCCTCTGCTCGGTGCGATTCGCAGTGCAGATCGCGTCGTGGCCGTCAGCCCGAACTATGCGGCCGAAATCGTCGAGCCCGAAGGTGGGATGGGAATCCACGAGGATCTGGCGCGCCGAGGTGGCGAGCTCGTCGGTATTCGAAACGGCATCGACACCAGCATCTGGAATCCGCTCACCGATTCCCATCTCACCCAAACCTATGGAATCGACACCGTTGATGCCGGGAAACGAGTCGCTCGGGAAGAACTCGCACACGAGTTCGGGTGGGATGCCGACAGCGACGTCATTCTCGGTGTTGTCACCCGTCTGGTCGACCAGAAGGGCATCGACTTCATCACGGGCCTGGGTCCCTATCTCGAAGGACTCCGAGCGAAGATCGTTCTGCTCGGCTCTGGCCAAGCAGAACTCGCCGCCGACATCGACACACTTGCGGAGAACTACGCCGGGCGCGTCGCCGCCGTCACCGACCGCTACGACGAGCCACTCGCACATCGGATCTTTGCTGGATCCGATCTGTTTCTCATGCCAAGCCGTTTCGAACCGTGTGGTCTCGCTCAGATGCAAGCCATGGCCTATGGCACACCGCCGGTCGCAACCCGAGTTGGCGGCTTGGTCGACACGATCATCGATGCCGATCGGCATCGGACGACTGGAACGGGCTTCCTCACCGAGACAAACGACTTCGCCGGATTTGTCGATGCGCTGCACCGAGCCGTGCGAGCCATCCGCCTGTCGTCACAGCGACGCTTGATTCAACGACGAGCGATGGAAACCGATTGGTCCTGGGAAGGCCCAGCCCGAGCCCACATCGACCTCTACAAAGAGATCCTCGACGAGGCCTCTGGTTGAACTGCGAGTTCAGCGCGGTCTAAACGAACTTGAAGTTCTTCGGAATGGTCACGATGCCGCTGTCCGAAACGGGGAAGCGCGCCTCATCCTCTTCGCGGTCGACGCCAATGCGGGTACCGGCAGGAATCTCAACGTTCTTGTCGATCACCGCTCTACGGATGACAGATCCCTGACCGATGACGCAATCATCAAAGATGATCGCGCCGTCGATATCGGCGTTCTTACGGATCCGCACACCGGGCGAGATCACACTGTTGAGCGTCTTTGAACCGCTGAGGATGGCGCCGTTGCTCACCATGGTGTTGTGGATCTCGGGCGGCTGACCATCAGCGGCCACAAACTTCGCGGGAGGAAGCGACCGGCCGAGTGTAAAGATCGGCCACGAGTCGTTGTAGAGACTGAATGCGGGCAGCGGCTGAACCAGATCCATGTGCGCATCGAAGTACGCCTCGATGGTGCCGACGTCTCGCCAGTAGCCGCGTTGCGCGTCTTGGTCTCCCGGCACGACGTTGGTGGTGTAGTCATACACGTGCGCGTCGCCATCCTTCACCATGGCCGGAATCAAGTCACCACCAAGATCGTGGCTCGAGTTGGAATCGTTGGCGTCTCGGTTGAGCGCATCCACAAGCGCATCGACGGTGAACACGTAGTTGCCCATCGAAACAAACGACTCGTCGGGACTGTCGTGCAAGCCTGGCGGATTCGCCGGCTTTTCGTGGAAGCCTTGAATGTTTGTTCCGTCACCTTGCTCGATGACGCCGAACTCCGAGGCTTCAGAACGAGGGGCTCGAAGCGCCGCCACGGTGACGCCTGCGCCACTGGCAATGTGGGCGTCAAGCATCTGTCGAGGGTCCATCCGATAGATGTGGTCAGCACCAAAGACGAACAAATACTTGGGCTGCTCGTCGTCGATCAGGTTCATGTTTTGGAACAGCGCATCGGCAGAACCCATGAACCAGTTCTTGCCACGCCTCATTTGGGCTGGAACCGAGGTGACGTAGTTGCCGAGCAGCGTCGAGAGTCGCCAGGTCCGGCTGAGGTGCACGTCGAGCGAATGGCTCTTGTACTGCGTCAACACGACGATCTTTCGATACCCGCCGTTCGCCAGGTTCGAGAGCGCAAAGTCGATCAAGCGATAGGGACCGCCAAACGGAACCGCTGGCTTGGCCCGATCCTTCGTGAGCGGCATCAGGCGCTTACCCTCGCCGCCAGCGAGGACGACGGAGAGAACTTGGGGGCGCATTCCTGGATCGAGCACAGTCCCATGTTGCTACACGAGAGGCCGCTGCGGGTTCATGGCCCCCACCATTCCGGCAGATTTCTCCACGCCTGAATCTGACGACCTGTCGCTTTGGTGCATCCGACCCATTGCCACGGAGGGTGGTCATCGTGTTCACTCACTGATGCGGGTACCGGGAACAGAGCCTGACAGACACACCTCTGGCGGGCGGAGGGTCTGTCACACATGGTCTCTTGTTCTCGAACCAGAGGGTGGTCCTTCGGGGCCACCCTCACTCTTTTTTCCCTGAACGATTCGGATTCTGGGATCTTTGCATGGGCTTTCGGGCCAAAGCGTTTACCTTCACCGCATGTCACGAATGAAGACGTTGCTGGGTGGAGGACTCCTCGGAGTCATCGTGATTGGGCTTGGACTTGCCTGGTGGCTTGGCCTCTTTGCCTCCGAACCGGAGGAAGCATCGGTCGAAGCGTCCCTCGATGCCATCGCTGCTGAATCGGACGAGATCCAGAACACAGCCTCGGTCGAAGACATCTCCGGAACCTGGTCCATCGAGCTCGGCGACGCGACGTTCGTCGGCTACCGGATCAATGAGGTGCTGTCCGGAGTTGGAGACTTCACCGCCGTGGGCCGGACTCCAGCCGTCACGGGGTCACTCGTTGCCGATGGCACAACGATCTCCAGTGTCGAGATCAATGCGGACCTCACCGCGCTCGCAAGTGACAACGGAGCCCGAGACAACCAACTCAAAACCCAATCACTCGAGACCGACACGTTCCCTGACGGCACCTTCGTCCTGACCGAGCCGATCGACATTGGTTTGGTCCCTGCAGAAGGTGAGACCATCACCACCACCGCAACGGGAGACCTCTCGGTTCATGGAGTCACCAAGAGCGTCGAGATCACGATCGATGGCGCCGTGCAGGGTGACAAACTGGTGATCGTGGGATCACTGCCGATCCTGCTCACGGACTTTGACGTGGAGCCACCGCAAGCGCCAATCGTTGCCAGCGTCGAAGACAATGCTGTCATCGAGTTTTCGATCATCCTTGTTCGCTGACTCCACGCCGTTCGTCAACTGGTCGCGGCACGCACCGCTGGCATCACGACGTCGACATAGGCCTGCAACGCCTCCTCATCGAATGGCGCCCGCAACGCAATGTTCACCATGTCAGCGCCCTGCTCGGCGTAGGCCATGATTTGCTCGGTCGCCTGATCGGGTGTTCCCAGAAGGGCCCCGCCGCTGACTCGCTCGAACATGTCGCCCCACTGCGTGCGCATTTCGGACTCGATGCGCTTGGCCCCAGCCGCGTCAGAGCCCATGGCAAAGACCAAATTGATCGACCGCTCGATCGACGACGGCTCGCGTTCGCCCTTCTCACACCAATCGTCGAGCACACCACCGAGTCGCCCGAATTCGCCCGCATCGATGTACGCCGCGTTCCAACCGTCGGCGTATTTTGCGGCCATACGGAGCGTCCGCTTCTCGCCAACACCACCGATCCAGATGGGGAGGTTTCCCCCGACGGGCTCGGGAAGCATTGATGCGTTGACCGCCCGGTAGTGCTCACCGCTGAAGTCGGTTCGGCGGATCTCCCCGTTCTCACCCGGCGTCAGAAGTGACGTGATGAGCTCGGTCGCCTCTTCGAGCATGTCGAGCCTGGTTCCGACACCAGGGAAGTCATAGCCGAATGCCTCAGCTTCCCACTCATGCCAACCCCCACCGAGACCGAGCTCGAACCGGCCGCCCGATAGATGATCGATCGTGACCGCAGCGCGAGCCAACAAACCAGGATTGCGATAGCCCACGTAGAACACCAGGCATCCCAGCCGTGCGTTCGTCGTGTCGCAGGCGAGTGCGGCGAGTGTGGCAACCGCTTCGAAGTGGGGCTGCACACCTCCTGCAGGCGGGGCCTCATAGAGATGGTCCCACGCGGACAACCAATCAATCCCGGCATCATCGAGATATCGCCAGATGCCTCGCATCTCATCAACGGACATGTTTTGTTGGCCCACATGGGCTCCAAGTGAGAGAGTCACGAACCAGATCGTAGATCGGAGACCCCATGTCAGTGAAGAACGAACAATTCGAAACGCTCAACGCGGAGTTTGATGGCCGTCTCGGCCGCCTCACGCTCAACCGCCCAGAGAAACTCAATCCGCTCAGCTGGCAGTGCCTTCACGAGATCGAGCAGGCCGCCCGCTGGTTCGATGATCAGCGCGACGTCACGGTGGTCATCGTGAGCGGGGCAGGCCGCGCCTTCAGCGCTGGCGCCGACCTTGATTCGTTCAACAGCCGCGACGACATCACGACTCGAGAGGTGGGGGAGCACGGCCGGCGTATGGCCGACGCCCTCGAAGCAATGAAAGCCCTCGCGATCGCCAAGCTGCATGGCTGGTGCGTGGGCGGCGGTCTCGTCGTCGCCGCCGCGTGCGATCTGCGACTGGCGGGAGAGTCCGCCATGTTCTCGATCCCCGAGGTCGACCTCGGGATCCCGCTGGCCTGGGGCGGCATTCCTCGATTGGTAAGAGAAGTCGGTCCCGCGCTCACCAAAGAACTCGTGCTGACCTGTCGACCATTCGATGCTGCCGAGGCCCGCACCGCCGGCTTCCTCAATCGCGTCGTTGCCGACGATCAACTTGACGACGCCGTCGAGGAGCTTGCGGCCCAACTGCTCACCAAAGCGCCGTTGACCATTCAGGCGACCAAGCGCCACGTCAACGCGGTCTCAGACCAGATGGTCGGAACGATGCGCAGCTGGTCTGATGCGGACGGCCTTGCCAACGCGTTCAACGATCCCGAGTGTGGCGAGGCTCGCCGCGCCTATCTTGCGACGAAGGGCCGCTAGCGGCCTCTATGCACCGGCTCGCCTATCTCGCCAACTTCTTCTTGACCTCGGGAGCCGGAATCGTCTTCGTGGTCCTCGCAGACCTCAAGGAAGACTTTGGCCTGCTTGATTGGCAGATCGGAATGATCGCGTCGATCGGATTCGGCACCGCCTTGTTGGCATCTCTGTTCTTGTCGCCGTTCGCCGACCGGGGCCACGTGTACCAAGTCGCGGTGGCGGGCGTCGTCATCGGTATCACCGGCAACGTGTTGTTCGGACTCGCCCAGGACTTCACCGCGTTTCTCGTGGCTCGGGCCTGCATTGGCGTTGGCCTCGGCCTCTACCTCGCCGCCGCTCGCAAGGCCATCATCGGGACAGACACCGAAGGAAGCGGGCAGAAGCTCGGCATTCTGCTGTCGACGAACGTCGCAGGATTTCTGATCGGTCCGGCCCTTGGTTGGCTTCTCCGCCCCTTTGGGTTCGGGGCACCATTCTTCGTGGTCGCGGTACTCATCGCCCTCGCTGCTACGCCGACGCTGTGGTGGATGAAGAACGTCAACGTCGCAACGAGCGTCGTCCGTTTACGAGACATGGCACCGCTCTTTCGTTTGCCACGAATTCGAGCGGCGCTTCTGGCCCAGCTGTTCCTGTTCGGCAACATCGGCATGTTCGATTCAGTTGCTGACTTGTATCTCACCGATCTCGGTGCTTCCGAGCGAACGGTCGTGCTGCTCATCTGGGCGTTCGGAATGCCGTTGCTCATCCTTCCTGGCCTCGCTGGAGGGTTCATCGATCGCCACAATCCTTCGAAGGTGCTCCTCGTCTCGATCTTCCTCGCGGTTCCAACCATCGCCGCGTTTGGCATTTGGCAAACGCTGACCGTCTTTGCGGTTGCCGCGGTGATCGAAGGGACAATCGAATCCTTCGCCTTCCCAGCAGCCCAAGTCGTTGTCGTTCGAGAGACGGGGGCTGAGGAAGCCGCAATTGGCCAAAGCCTGGTCGATGCGTCGGGCTATGCCGCCGCAGCAACAGCTGCCGCCCTTGGCCCGATTCTGTATGGGGCGGGAGGGGCGCTTGCGGTGTACGGATCGATGGGAGTTGTCGGACTGGTCCTCGCGCTCGGATCAACAAGTCAAATCATGTCCGCCAACCGGCGAGCTGCTCTGCCGGTCGCGTAGCGTCGGCGAACGTCCTCGGAGCGCCGCTTTTTCTTGCCTGTCGGTCTCGATGTTGTGTTGCAGACGTGAGTCGTCTCACCTCGAAGATTCGACTTCGACCGTGACAGCGGTCACAATGCTCATCAGACTGGCGAAAGCCGGTCTTTGTGATCGCTTTACCAGCTTCCAGGGGAGACCAACTCGATGACCGTTGTCGGTTCAGACACCGAACGACTCACACGAGCCGACAATGCAGAGCCCCTGCTTGTCGTCAAAGACCTCAAGACCCATTTCAAGATCGATGCCGGAATCGTCAAGGCAGTCGATGGAGTTTCCTTCGAGCTCGAGCGAGGCAAGACACTCGGCATCGTTGGCGAGTCCGGTTCGGGAAAGACCGTTCTGTCTCGATCAGTCATGCGTCTGAACATCGCCTCGAACGTGATCAACACGGGATCGATTCGCTACGACGGCGTCGAGCTGATCGACAAGTCGAGCAAGCAAATGCAGAAGCTCTGGGGCGTCGAAATGGCGATGGTGTTCCAGGACCCGATGACCTCGCTGAACCCGGTGGTTCGAGTCGGCCGTCAGCTCACCGAACACCTGCGGTATCACCTCGGCGTAGGCAAAGCCGAGTCGCGAGCCAACGCCATTGAACTCCTGCGATCGGTGAAGATTCCTGAGCCTGAGTCTCGGATCGACAACTATCCCCATGAGATGTCCGGAGGCATGCGCCAACGTGTCTGCATCGCCATTGCCTTGGCATGTGGCCCCAAGATGTTGTTTGCCGATGAGCCAACCACAGCCCTCGATGTGACCGTGCAGCATCAGATCCTCAACCTGTTGGCGACCCAGCAGCAGGATCGCTTCATGACGATGATCATGGTCACCCACGACCTTGGCGTTGTCGCGGGACGCACCGACGAAATTGCCGTGATGTATGCCGGCAAGGTCGTCGAGAAGGCACCGACCCCGTCGCTCTTTGCGGACATGCGCCATCCCTACACCCAGGCCTTGCTGTGGTCGATCCCAAAGGTCAGTCAGCCGAAACACACGAGGCTGAGCGCCATCGCTGGTCGCCCACCCGACCTCATCAATCCGCCGTCGGGTTGCTCCTTTTCGCCGCGTTGCCCCTATGCGCAGGACAAGTGTCGTGAGGAAGAGCCACCACTCGTGGCTGCGTCAACGCCGGGCCATGAGTTCGCGTGTTGGTATCCGGTGGGCTCGCCTGAGAATCAAGAGGCCTATGACCGCAACCTCGCTGCCGGTGTTGCGGTGACGCTGGCCGCTGAGGGTCGCATTACGGCAACAGAAGAACTGACGTCGGACATCATCGCTGCTGATCTGATCAACGATGTCATCGACATTTCGAACGACGAGGTTGGCAACTGATGGCCGGTTCAGGAAAAGCGCATCTTCGCCCAGAAGGTGAGACCGTCCTTCGCGTGGAGGACCTCAACGTCGAGTTCCCGGTTGGCCATAACCGCACCGTCTACGCGGTGAGCGGCATCAGCTTCGACATCGCTGCAGGCGAGACGCTCGGCTTGGTGGGAGAGTCTGGTTGCGGAAAATCGACGACCGGCAGGGCCATCCTCCAGCTGCCAAGGCCGACTTCAGGATCGGTCAAACTCAAGCAAACCGATCTGATGGCGCTTGATGGCGAGGCCATGCGGGCGACCCGCACCGATCTCCAAATGATCTTTCAGGATCCGATTTCTTCGCTGAACCCTCGCCGCATGATTGGCGAGATCGTGGCCGAGCCACTCGCGGTTTGGGGCCCGTTCGATGAAGACGAGCAATGGAAGATCGTGGCCAACATGTTGGACGCTGTCGGCATCGATCCTGGCGTTGCCCGATACAAGCGGCCCCACGAATTCTCTGGCGGTCAATGTCAGCGCATCTCCATCGCTCGGGCGTTGGTGATGGAACCCGAGCTCATCATTTGTGACGAGCCGGTGTCAGCGCTCGATGTTTCGGTGCAAGCTCAGATTCTCAACATGCTCGAGGATCTCAAGGCGCAATATGGTCTTACCTTGGTGTTCATCGCTCATGACCTTGCTGTCGTGAAGAACATCAGCGACCGTGTTGCGGTGATGTACCTCGGCAAGATGTGTGAGGTCTCTGAGTCCGATGAGCTCTACGCCAACCCGGCTCATCCCTACACCAGCCTGCTGCTCGGATCGATTCCTGTGCCCGACCCCACAGCGGATCTTGATGACACGGTGATGGCCGAAGGCGAGCTGCCTTCGCCGCTCGCGCCGCCGTCGGGTTGCCGTTTCCGCACTCGTTGCCCATTGGCTGATGAGATCTGTGAACGAGTTGAGCCGCAAATGCGGAGGGTGAACGACGACCACTATGTCGCCTGCCACCACCCACTCGTTGACGCCGACCCGGCTACGGAGGTATCGCTCACGAACTAGCGGTCATGTGACAGACCCATGAAGGCTCGGCACGATGAAGCATGTGCCGCACGCCACATCTGCTATCAATTCGCCAACTCGGATTCACACATAGATCCGGGCGAAACTTTATGAAGGGGAGAAATATGAACAAGCGAAGCTTTACAAAGCTTCTCGCACTGTTGTTCTCATTCGCCATGATTGCCGCGGCTTGCGGCGGCGATTCCAGCGATGGAGGAGAAGACACAACAGACACCACTGCAGGTGATGCAGAGGAGACGGAGACCGAAGACACGGTGGCCGAGTCCGGCACTGAGGCTGAGGGCGATGTCGACACCGAGGTCGAAGCAACCGATGCAGTCGCAACCCAGGGCGGCGAGATCGCTATCGGCCTCGAGGCCGAAATCGTCGGCATGCGTCCATGGGAAGACACCTGTGGCTCGCCATGCATGAACGTCCTGCCAACCATCTATGACAAGTTGATGGAAGCCACCGCTGACGGCGGCTACGAGGGCTGGCTCCTCGAGGACATTTCGGCGAACGAAGACTTCACCGTATGGGTCGGAACCCTCCGCTCTGGCGTGACATTCCACGATGGTTCCGAGCTCACCGCTCAGAGCGTTGCGGACATGTTCCCCGTGCAGCAGGAAGGTGCGACCTCGGCCGGAGCGATTTCTGCTTCCGGACTCATCGGAGTCGAAGCAACTGGTGACCTTGAGATCACTTACACGCTTGGCCAGGCCAACTCGGCCTTCCCTGCGTACCTCTCCCGTGCCCCAATTGGCATGGTCTTCGAGCCGGTTTCTGCGGCAGCCGACATTGACGCTTTCAACGAAAACCCAATCGGCACCGGTCCGTTCGTGTTCGTCAGCCGTGACCTCGACAACGAGACCATCGTTGAGCGAAATGCTGACTATTGGGGCATGGATTCCAATGGAACCCAGCTCCCATACCTCGACAAGATCAGCTTCCGGCCGATCCCCGATGAGGGCACTCGCCTCGACGCATTGCTGTCTGACACCACTCAGGTGATGCACACGCTTCGTCAGGGAACGATCCGTGATGCTCGGGCAGCGCGTGATGAGGGTGCAGACATCTTCATGTTCGAGTTCCAGGGCAACAACGTCGGTGGCGGCATGTTCAACGTGCTCGTTCCACCGTACGACGATGTCCGAGTCCGTCGTGGTCTCACCCAGATGAACTCCCAGGACAACGTCATCGAAGCCCTTGGCGGAACCGGCATTTCCCTGCCGGGAACCCAGTGGTTCTCACCGGATTCACCGTGGTACTCCGAGAAGGTAGCTGCTGCCTGGCCAGAGTTTGACTTTGACGCCGGCGTCGCCACCCTCCAGGACTACGTGGATGATCCGGAGCGCTCCGACGGTAAGGCCGCCGGTGAGCCAATTGACGCTGAGCTTTCCTGCCCGCCGGACCCAACGCTGATCGCCGCCATGCAGGTGCTCGAGCAGACCTGGACCGCATCGGGACTCGTCACGGTCGAGCTGACCAACTATGACCAGCAGACCCACATCAACTACGCCCTCGGCGCCGAAAACGGCTTCGTCGGTGACCACACCACCCATTGCTGGCGTGTCTCTGGCGACGACGATCCGTCGACGTTCCTCAACCAAGCTTTGGCTCCGCCAACCGCTGAAGTTGCGGCCGCCAACGGTCTGGATGGCATCGTTTCACCGCTGAACTGGTCGAACTATTTCGACGCAGAGGTATTCGGAAGTCTCGTCGCTGCTACGGCGACCGATGACTTCGACGAGCGCTACGCCCTCTATGAGAGCGTCATGCTCAAGCTGGCCGAAGATGTTCCAATCTGGTTCTCCGGTCACACCGCCACGGCACTCGGAGTTCGCTCCGACGTCCAGGGCCTCAGCAGCTGGGAGTTGCCAAACGGCACGCTCGGTGTTGGCCTGCCGAACGCCGAGGGCCGTTGGTCCATGGCGTGGCTCGCAGCGGAGTAATCAAGCGCACGACGTAAAGCAAGGCACGACGTAAGGCAAGAAATTTGCAGAGGTGGTGCGTGGGGCTCAGTTCTGGGCCCCACGCTCACCCCGCAAATCAAGACACAGCAATGCAGTTCTCGAATAGTCGTCCACCAGAAGGAGTGAGAGTTCATGGGAAGAATCTTGGCAACCCGATTGCTGAGGCTTGGAGCAACGCTGTTCGCAGTGACGTTCTTGTCTTTCATCATGACGTCACTTCTTCCGGGTGATCCCGTCAATGCCATTCTCGGCGTCGACGCACCCCGAGATCAAGAGACGGTCGACCGGATCCGTGACGAACTCGGACTCGACAAACCGCTTCCCGTTCGGTACGTCAATTGGCTTGGCTCTGCGGTCCAGGGCGACCTGGGCGAGTCGTATATCAACAGAGGCCAAACGGTGTGGGGCGACACCATCGTCCAACGGCTCCCCGTCACCGCTCAACTCGCCTTCATGGCGATCATCATTGCCGTCATCCTCGCCGTCCCGATCGGTGTACTCGGCGCCTACCGCCAGGGCCGATGGGAGGATCAAACGACTTCTGCCGGCGTCCAAGTGGCGCTCTCAGTTCCCAACTTCATCACCGGCATCTTCCTCATTTGGCTCTTTGCCGTGAAGTTGAAATGGTTACCGGCCTCCAACTGGAATCGAATTTCCGACAAGGGGCTCATCGCCAATCTCGAAACGGCGATTTTGCCATCCACTGCACTCGCTCTCACGCAAATGGCGATCTTCTCCCGCCTTGTACGGTCCGACATGATCGCGACTCTGCAAGAGAACTTCGTGCTGTCCGCCAAGGCCAAGGGGCTCTCGGACCGATACGTCCTCTTCCGCCACGCGCTGCGTCCGAGTTCGTTGAGTCTCGCCACCATTGTTGGCATCAACTTCGGAGCCCTCCTCGGCGGAACGGTGGTCATCGAGACGCTGTTCGCCATCCCTGGCCTCGGCTTTCGTCTGATCAACGCCATCAACCAACGTGACATTCTGGTCATTCAGGGCATCACGGTCTTTGTGGCCGTCGCCTACGTGCTGATCAATACGATTGTCGACCTCCTTTACACCGTCCTCGATCCTCGCATCCGAAAGGGCTGACGTGACCGCCACCGATCCAGGAACAAAGACCGAGTTTCCCAGCGAACGCTTGACCAAGGTGTCGACCGCAATGTCGATCGACGCGAGACAGGGAACGCCACCAAAGCGGTCCTCCCCGTGGGCGGTGTTCAAAGAGATGCCGATCTTCGTGAAGCTTTCCGCGGTCTGGCTCATCCTGGTGTTCGGCGGAGCAATCTACGCCAAAATCGACCAGGTCATCTTTAATGGCGCTCTTCCGCTCCAAGACCCCAACTTTCAGACCAACAACTTCGATCCATCCACCGGAGAGTTCGGGACCGGCGACCCGATCGAATCACCATCGTGGTCTCATTGGCTCGGCACCGACGCCATTGCCCGCGACACCTTCGCTCGCATCGTCCACGGCGGCTGGGTCAGCCTGATCGTTGCATCGGTGGCGGCTGCCTTCGGCATCATCGTCGGTGGATTCCTCGGTTCTCTGGTCGGCTTCATTCGTGGCCGAACCGAGACCATCGTCATGTCGATCATCGACGTCATCTTGGCCTTCCCGGCGCTGATCCTCCTGTTGGCCATGGTGTCGATCTTCAAGGTCCGCGACCTCTTCATCATTGCCATGGTGATCGGATTCCTGTCGATTCCGGCGTACACCCGTGTCTCCAGAGCCAACAGCCTCGCAATCAGCAACCGTGAATTCGTGCTTGCGGCGAGGGCCATCGGCACCAAGCCTGCGACCATCCTGCGGCGCGAGATCATTCCGAACGTCCTGCCGACGGTTCTGTCCTATGCCATGGTCGCTGCGGCATTTGTCATCGTCGTCGAGGGTTCACTCAGCTTTCTTGGCCTGAGTGTCCAGCTGCCGACCTCAACGTGGGGCAACATGATCAATCAGGCACGTCGCGACATCGACCTCAACCTCCTCCAGGTGGTTGCACCGTCGCTCGCTCTGGTCTTCACCGTGTTGTCGCTCAATCAGGTCGGCGACTGGCTGCAGAAGCGATCGGCCCACCGAGCCTCTGCGCTCTAGCAACAACTCAAACCTGTGTCACCCATATGACAGTCGACACAGTTGCACTTTGTGGCAACTGTCACACCTGCTAGACATTCTCCCAACTCCGATATCTGTCGGAGCGTGATCAAAGGGGAGATGTATGAGCAAGCGGAGCTTGACGAAGTTGCTCGCATTGCTGTTCTCGTTCGCGATGATTGCCGCCGCGTGCGGCGATTCATCGGATAGCGAAGACGGCACCAGCGATACAACTGAATCTGATGGGGAAACAGAAACAGCTGAGACAACAGCCGTCGCTGCTGGCGAAGAAGCCGAAGGCGACGTCGATACCGAAGTCGAAGTCGTCGAGGGAGAACGCATCTACGGCGGGGACATCGCAGTTGGCCTCGAGGCCGAGGCGGTCGGCCTTCGCCCCTGGGAAGACTCTTGCGCTTCACCTTGTTACAACATTATGGTCACGCTCTACGACAAGCTCGTTGAGCAGACGGTTGATGGCC
>CALHCB010000091.1 GCA_937930695.1 uncultured Acidimicrobiales bacterium
TGGCTCGCTGTCATCGCCGGAGCAACTACCACGCTCAATCTCGGCACCGCAGTGCTGATCTTGCCCCAACGCAATCCACTTGTGCTGGCGAAGGAAGTCTCGACGATCGATGCCATGTCGAACGGCCGGATGCTTCTTGGCGTCGGTGTCGGTTGGCTCGAAGAAGAGTTCGACAGCATCGGAATTCCCTTCGCAGAGCGGGGCCCTCGCACGGATGAAGCGATTGATGTCATGCGAACGCTTTGGCGTGACGACGAAGCATCCTTCGATGGCGAGTTCCACTCTTTTGATCGTGCGCTGATGTTCCCGAAGCCCGTCCAGCAAGTGGGTGGACGACCCGGCGTGCCGATCATCGTCGGCGGACACAGCAAGGTTGCAGCTCGCCGAGCCGGTCGTACCGGAGACGGGTTCTTCCCCGCCCGAGCGACTCCGGAGGATCTCGGACCGCTGCTCGCCGTCGTGGAGGCGACAGCCAAGGAGCATGGACGATCCATGGACGACATCGAGGTGACGGCAGGCAGCGTGTATGACCTCGACAGTGCTCGGCAGTTCGAGCAGATGGGAGCGGACCGAGTGATGTGTCCTTTGATGCTCCCCGAGCTCATCACCGATCTCGACGAGGCGAAGCGGGTCGTGTCGAATTTTGCGGAAAAGGTAATGAGCCACTTCTAGGCGTTCGGTCTAGGGTTCGATCATGCTGCTCACAGAAACCACGATCGACCCGGCGGAGTTTCTCACCGGAACGGGTTGGGAGGCCAAGCCCGAGGGCTTGTGCAAGGGCGATATGTGCGTGCCCGCACCAGAGGCGGTTACCGCTGACGGACAGCTCGACGTCGAAACCATTGCAGAGCGCCTCGGTATGGCCCTGGTGTCGGACTCCGAGAGTGGCGTGAAGGCGTTGGGCCCCGAAAGCGGAGGTCGAGCCCTCACCACCGCCGTTGTGCCTGAGCTCGAGTTGACGGACATGGACGGCAACCCGTTCAAGCTCTCCTCGTTGCACGGCCGCAAGGTCTTGCTGGTGGCTTGGGCGTCGTGGTGAGGCTGTCGGACGAGCTTGCCCGGGTGGCAAGCACTTCATGAAGAGTTCGAAGCTAAGGGTCTGACGGTTCTCACCGTTGCTCTGGACCTTGAAAAGTCCAAAGCGCAGCCGTGGGTGGACGAAGCATCGCCGACACATCCGTCGCTGATTGACCCGACTCACGTCATCGATCGTGCGCTCGGGATCGTCAACGTTCCGATGGCAGTGTGGATCGATGAGACCGGCACATTGGTGCGTCCCGCAGAAGGTGCGTCGATCGAGGTCAGCCCGTTGCGTTCCGCGGAGATTCCTGAGGAGACGCCGGACCGGCTCAAGGCGCTTCTCACAGAAGTGAAGAAGATGCCAGACACCGCAGAGGCGTACCGCGATGCCATTGCGGACTGGGTTGAGCACGGAGCGGACAGTGCGTATGCGCTGACCCCCGAAGAAGTCGTCGCTCGATCTCAAGCTCGGCCGCCCGAGCACAGCAAGGCAGCCGCGTTGTTCGAACTCGGTTGCCACCTTTTCGAGACAGTCGGGAAGGATGCTGCAGTTCCCCTTTGGAAAGAAGCGCACGCCCTCCACCGCGAGAACTGGACCTACAAGCGTCAAGCGTGGACGCTCGAATCCACTGCAGAAGGTGAACCGAGCGACTTGATGCAAGAAGTCGGCGACGTCTATGGGACGTCGTGGCTTGATGATGTCATGGCCCTCGGTGGTGGCGAGAACTACGTCGTGGTCCCCACGCTCGACTAGTCAGCGCTGGCAAAAGCAGAACTGGGGAGGTCCTTGATGTCCGCCTCGATGGCGTCAACGATGACCGTCGCGACGTGCCAGGGATCGAGACCGACCGGAAACTGCGGCGACTCACCAGAGATCGATCGGGAAGCAAACCCCGTCTCGGTATGGCCGGGGCGGGCATCCAGAACGTTGATCTTGGCTCGTCTCGCCTCACGTTGAAGAGCCTCGTCAAAGGCTCGGACCGCAGCCTTGGAGGCGCCATAGGCCGCCATCCCGGGAAGGTTCTGTTCGGCGATAACCCCGGAGATGTTCACGATCGTTCCTCCTGGATTCAGGACGTTGAGCGCGGCTTTTGCAACAAACACGGGAATGAATGAGTTGGTGAGGAACAACTCCTCGAGCGAATCAACCCCGAGCTCCGACACTGGACCGAAGGCAACGACACCGGTCGCATTCACGACAACGTCGAGCCCACCGTGAGCCTCAGCTGCGAATGAGAAGGCTTCGGTGGCGGCCTCTGGTCTGCGGAGGTCGAGTGCTCGCCGTGGACCATTCAGCGGCAGCGCTTCGAGCTTGTGAACATCACGGCCGACCATGGCCACTCGTGCGCCACGGTCGACGGCAAGCTGTGCGATTGGGCCACCGATGCCGCCGGTGGCCCCAAGTACGAGAACGGACGATCCAGAAAGCCTGGGCATCCCCATGTGCTACTACATCTCCGGCTGCATCTGCTCGGTCGGAAAAAAAGTTCGTTCAAGGCCGGGGGCTCAGATGACCGGGCAGTCCTTGCATCGGCCCAGCAGGTCGATTCGGTGGTGTTCCCCGCTGAACGCCGCAGCGGACGCGACCGCGTCGAGTGCCTGGTGGAGTTGGTCTTCGACCTCGTCGGGCAGCGTCATATCCAGCACGAGTCCGCAGTTTGTGCACACGAGATGGTGATGGTGGGCGCCGGTCACTGCTTCGGTGAGTTCGAATCTCGCGTGGTCAGCCGAGGTCACGATTCGGTGGACGACGCCGGCCTCTTCGAGCACCGCCAGATTCCGGTAGGCCGAACTCTGGGCCAACTCGTCGCGGGCATCGAGAACGCCGGCGATCGTGAGCGGGGCACCGGCGGTGGCCAACGTCTCTACCAATGCTCGTCGGTTCCCGGTATAGCGCTGATCACAGGACCTGAGCTTGGAGAGCGCGACATCGTGGACCTCACTCATGCGCATGGCTCTACACTAGCGAGAAAGCCGAAACAAGAACGACTGGGAATGGTCGGGAACTTTGCGGACAACCGCGACGTTCACATCATGAGGTGCGTCACTACTGATGCACGTCTATCCCTCAGTCACTGAGAGAGGAAGCTCCATGGCCTATACCTCAACCCAAAACATGTCACCGGTGATCAACGCACCGGACGACGTCCGGTCGGCCTTCATTGTGCGGGTCTATCAACATCTGGCGCTTGCCGTTCTGGCATTCGTCGCCTTCGAGACGATGCTCTTCATGAGCGGTGCCGCAGAAGCGATGTACGAGTTCTTCTTCGTCAGCGGCGGACAGGGAACCTGGCTGCTCCTCATGGGCGGCGTCATGATCGGCCAATGGTTCGCTTCAAAGCTTGTCAGCCAGCTCGACAACCCAGCGGCGCAGTACGGCGGGCTCTTTGCAATGGCGGGGCTCCAGTCGCTGATCTTTGCTCCGTTCCTTTATCTGGCCTTCAACTCACCTGAATATGGCGGTGGGACCGTGTGGACAGCTGTTGCCATCACGGGAGTTGGCTTTGCTGCGCTGAGCCTTGTGGCATTCGTCACCCGTCGCGATCTTGGTTTCCTTCGCCCGATCGTCATGTGGGGCTTCATTGCCGCACTTGGTCTGATCGTGGCTGCAGCCATCTTCGGTTTCCAGCTCGGCATCATCTTCAGCGTGGCGATGATCGCTCTGTCCGGAGCGGCAATCCTCTACCAGACCCAGGACATCATCCGTCGCTACCCCGAGTGGGCCCATGTGGGCGCGGCAGTCTCACTGTTCAGCTCGCTGATGACGATGTTCTGGTACGTGCTGCGTCTCGTGATGCAGCTCACCCGCCGCTGATCAGCGGCTGTAGTCGTAGAATCCTCGGCCGGACTTGCGGCCGAGGAGTCCGGCTTCGCACATACGTGCGAGGAGCGGCGGCGGTGCATACAGCTGCTCCTTGAACTCTTCGTACAATGACTCGGCCACGGCTTTCGTGGTGTCGAGACCAATAAGGTCGGCGAGGGCAAGCGGTCCCATGGGATGCGCACAACCCGTGACCATGCCCTGGTCGATGTCTTCCTTCGAGGCAAATCCGGACTCGAACATCCGCACTGCGGACAGGATGTACGGGATGAGCAGGGCGTTCACGATGAACCCTGCTCGGTCCTGCGACTTGATGACTCGCTTGTCGAGCTGTTGGCTAGAGAATGCCTCGGCCCGCTCGATGGTCTCGGGTGACGTGTGGAGGGAAGTAACCAACTCGACCAAATGAAGCACGGGTACCGGGTTGAAAAAGTGAATGCCGATCACGTTCTCAGGGCGACGGGTGGCCATCGCCACCTTCATGATCGGAATCGATGACGTGTTTGACGCCAGGATGGCGTTGTCGCCCTCGACAATCTCATCGAGCCGACGGAACACACCTGTCTTGGCGTTCTCGTTCTCGATGATGGCTTCGACGACCAGCTCACGATCAGCCATGGCTTCGAGATCGGCAGTGAAGTGGAGTCGATCGAGAATGGCGACTTGTTCCGAAGCCTCGAGCTTCCCACCCTTTACGGCTCGATCGAGCGACTTCTCGATCCGGGCCCGGCCCGACTTTGCCGCCTCGTCAGATGCTTCGACGATGATGACGTCGGCTCCTGACTTTGCTGAGACCTCGGCAATACCGGATCCCATGAGGCCTGCACCGACTACTCCAACGCGTTCAATACTCATTGCTCGCATTCTTGCAGCAGATGGGGCTCCATGGTGAGAATCGAGCCGATGATTGCCGAACAGCTACTCGGTCAAGGAGAACCCAAGTTCGTCTTCGGTGATGATCTTGTCTGCAGGCGGGGCCTCGATTGAGACAGGCTCGCCGTAGTCGAACATCTCAAAGACGATCTGTGCTGACAGAAGATCGGGGTCGTCCAATAGCTCTGGATCGGACATGTCGAGCAAGAACTTGCGAACGAGTCCGTCGTCGTCGACCCAGAACTCCATCGGGAATTCTGCGGAGATGCCGCCAAGTTCGTTCTCGAGTTCGGCCCGCTCACTGGCCGTCATGCCTTCAGCGAGCGCCTCGGTGTCGACGATCGCCCGGAAGTGTGTGGTGTTGACTCCACGGAGTTCTTCAGTGCCGAGTTCTTCGATCGTTGCGTTGGCATCACGAAGATCGTCAAGAATTGCGGTCGGCGATCCACCGCCGGCAAACCCGAAGTCTTCGGTCAGTGCACCGGAATCTTCGGCCGCGGTTTCGAGCCACACATCGCCACCGAGACCGGAGAACAAGGTGAGGAGTCCCCAGTTGATGTACGCCGTGTCTCCGACTTGGATGACTCGCATCGGGTCTTCGAAGAATTCGGCGAACAGCGCCATCTCCGACGCATCAGAACTGGGATCCTCGCTCAACGCAGTGAGGAAATCTCCGAAGTCGATGGTGATGTCAGAGGAGTTGTTGGCCAGGTCATATGCGCCGGTGAATCCCAGGGATAGCTCGCCTGGAAAGTCCGATCCGGGTGCGCCGAGGAAGGTGAAGCCACCTTCGAATCGTGCAGTTGAGGCGGCCGCTGAGTCGTCGAGCGTGCCCGCGAGGATTGAGGATCCAAGGGTGCCTGCGCCCGCAGCGGCGAACCCACTTTCGGCGCCCGATGCGTCGGCTGATTCTGTGTTGTCGGACGAGCCGGTGTCGCCGACCGTCGCGCCAGTTTCGGTGTCCGCATCATCGGGGAGAACCTCGAGCGTCTCGCCGATGGAGCTGGCAGCGTCTGGTTCTGACTCACCGGCAATCGGCTCCGCATCAGCTGCCGACACACTGCCCGATGACAGTGTCGTTTCGGTCACGGTGTTCGGCGTGGCGGTTTCGGTATCGCCATCCGAGCTTGTGCCACACGCAGAGGCCACAAGGGCCAAGGTTGAGACAAGCAGGAGTAGGAGTTTGCGCATTTGGGTCACCTCCGACCGGACATCGAGCGTCCAGTCATCAATCGGTTGTTACGGAACACTACGACGCCAGCTTGAGTGCTTTGGTTCGCGTCCCGATCGAGTTTCCTCTGGGGGTCCGGTCATTTCGGTAGCCTCCGGCCTATGACACCCGAGGAGTTCCGCATCGCTGGTCATGCGCTCATCGACTGGCTTGCCGACCATCGAGCAACAGCTGAAGAACGTCCGGTCTTGGCCCAGGTCGCTCCGGGTGATATCCGTCGCAGCTTTCCGAGCACGGCGCCCGAGCAGACTATCGATCACACCGAATTGCTCGCCCGTCTCAGTGAACGAGTGGTCCCCGGTTTGACCGAGGTGCAACACCCAATGCACTTCGGCTGGTTCCCTTCGAACGCGTCGTTGTCCTCGGTTCTTGGCGACATTGCGTCATCGGGGCTCGGGAATCTCGGCATTTCCTGGGAGAGCAGCCCGGCGTTGACCGAAGTCGAAGAGGTTGTGTGCGACTGGATGCGCCAATACGTCGGCTTGAGCGAGGCGTGGCGAGGAACCATTCACGACACCGCGTCGACGGCGTGTCTCGTGGCCATGTTGGCTGCTCGAGAGCGGGCGACCGACCTGATTCAGAACCGTGGGGGAATGCAGGAAGTCAGTGCCCCGCTGGTGGTGTACACCACCTCCGAGGCGCACTCGTCGGTGGCGAAAGCTGCTCTTCTCGCGGGTTACGGGTGGAACAATATTCGGTCCGTCGAGATTGATCCGACAACGAGAGCGATGCTGCCCGAAGCCTTGCGAATCGCGATCGACGATGACCGC
>CALHCB010000092.1 GCA_937930695.1 uncultured Acidimicrobiales bacterium
CCTCAGGATCGCCCAATGTCTCGCTGAGTTCCTGGATCTGATTGAGATCAGTGATCGACCCGAGCTGCTCCTGAATAGCTGCCGCATCGGGTCGAAATCCTGAGGCGAAGTCGACAAACAGCGCTTCGAGTTCTCGCGCCACGTGGGGTGTGGAGACCACTGCGTGGGCAACAAGTTCACGAACCAAGACCCAAAGCCGGAGTTCATCAACGGGAATGTTCCACTCTTCGGCCAATCCATCGATGGCAGCGGGGACGATCAGCACGGTCGAGCCGGCTCGTGGAACGGGGAGATCGTATTGGCCGACAGTGCGTTGGGCCAGGTGACCGATCATCGACCCGGCGCTTGCCGCCACCATCATTGGTCCCATGGCGGTGAACATCTGGCCGAACATGGCAGCGAAGGGATCCGATGCAGCCTGCTCATCGATAAGTCCCTGGTTCGACTGACCAATGGCATCGCCGAATCGTTCGAAGAAGGGGCGGTAGGCGGCGAAGCTGTCACTCGCCCACTCGGTCCTGGCGACCGCCTTGATGGTTACTTCTGGCGGAAGTCGCAATCCGTCGATCTGGCGAACGTGAAGTTCAGCGACTCGGGCAAGATCCTCGATTGCCATACGAACAATGGGATCGAGATTGGGTTCACTGCCTCCGTCGGACGCCACCGCAGCGGCAATCTGTTCGGCTTGCGCCCACGGGTCGCCGCCGCCACCGCCGGACAAGCCAGAGAAGAGCTTGCCGAGCTGACTGAAGTCAAAGCCCTCGCCGAAATCAAAGTTGTCTCCACCGAGTGGATCAGAACCGCTCACAAGGGCATCGTACGTGCATGCTCACCATCGCGGTCACCGGGGCGAATAGTGCAGTCGGTCGGCGGGTCGTCCGACAGCTCGATGTCGAGACCTCGGTGGAGCGCGTTGTCGCCATCAGCTCGGTCGACGTTGACGCCATCGCCGAAGGTTGCGACACGGTCGTGCACCTTGCAGAAGATGCGGCGAGCGAACGGACCGTTGCTCGAACCGAAGTCACGACAGCTCGAGTACTCGAGGCTGCGGCGGCCGGGTCCTGTGAGCACATCGTGTTGTTGTCTTCTGCGACCGTCTACGGCGCTCACGCTGACAATCCCGTGCCGATCACTGAGTCCCACGTGCCGCGTCCATCATCAGATCTGACGTTCGCTGCCGCGAAGTGGGCTGCAGAGTCTGCAGTAGGCGACTGGGTCGTCCAACAACCGAGCCGGACCGCCGCGATTGTTCGTCCCGTGACCACGCTCTCTGAGCACGGAGCAGGTTGGATCGCTCGATCGCTCCGCCGCGCCGTTGCCGTCCGTCCCGAGCAGATCGATCCGCCTACCCAGTTCCTTCATCGCGACGATCTTGCCTCGGCGCTCACGTTGCTGGCCCGTCGCCAACTTGACGGCGTGTTCAACGTCGCTCCCGATGGGTGGATCGGCAGCGACGAGTTTCGCGAACTGGAGGAGGGCATCCCCGTGCGGATGCCACGAGCGGTCTCGCATCGAGCAGTCGAATTGAGTCGCCGATACGGAGTGCGACCAGCCCCTGAAGGCATCGAGCCATACATCGAACACCCGTGGGTGGTTGCCAACGATCGTCTTCGTTCGCTCGGTTGGGTTCCGGCGTTTTCCAATCAGGAGGCGTACGTGCTCGGCACGCCGGCACCACCATGGTCGATGTCGGCGCAGCGACGACAGGAGGTAGCGCTGGGCGTTGCCAGTGCTGCTGTCGCTGGCGCAGCTGCGGCCGCAGTGGGTCTTGCCCGAAGAGTGAGCCGCTGAGAGGCGACACCACGAGCCGTTTGCGATTGCTACTGCTCTGTCGGTGTCAGAATCCCGACCACGATCTCACATGACCAAGGCTCGCCTGATCGGCTGACCTGCACGTGCAGCACATCTCCTACTGACGCGGCCCGCAGCTGTTCGATGAGGTCGGCCATCGAGTTGACCTCCCGATCATTGATCGAGGCAACAAGGTCGTCGGCTTCGAGGCCAGCGATTGATGCAGGACTTTGATCAGACACGTGGGTGAGGCGGAGACCCTCATCTTCAGCATTGGCTTGGACCCCGAGCCAGTTCGCACTGGGGCGCCCCATCTCGACAAGCGCGTGCCCGATCGTGACCGCGTCACCCAGCGGGATCGCCGTTGCCAGGAGACCGGGCCCGTCGATGACAATCGCAAAGGTGTTGCCCTGGGCATCGATGAGCGCAGATCCCGCAAGTCCCGTCTGGACCCGAGCCGTGGTGGTGAGAGCACCAATGACCTCGTGCCCATCGCTCGTTGTGGCTCGTTGTCCGACGGCGACGAGCGCCCCGTCAATGGTGAGCATCTCGCCGTTCACCGAACCGATGAGGGCGATGTTCGCGCCGGCTCCCGGCGTGGCCAGGTCGGGTGATGTGCTCACGGTCCGCAAGGCGGGGAGCGGTGGCTCGTCTGCGTTGTCGTCCGCCGGCTGATCAGGAAAGGCCAGGACGGCCATGTCGGTGTATCGATCGATGCCGACGAGGCTCACCGGTGTCCGTTGGCCGGAATCGAGCCGGACACTCAACTCATCTTGATCACCGATGGCGCTCGCACTCGTGAGCAGCAGTCCATCTACGGCGACGGCATTGGCCAATACGTTGTTCGCTCCATCGCTGGACACGATCGCGAAGACTCCATCCGATGGTGAATGACGACGGTTCGCTGAACTCGAAGTCGCCTCGACGAGGGTGGTCGCGGTCGTGGACGGCGTGGTCAGCGCCGTTGTTGCTGTCGGAGCGGTTTCGACCCCAGGAGCTGATGTTGCGGGAGTCGATGTGGCGGGCATCGAAGTTGCCGGCAGCGACGCCGCGGGGGCCGACATCACAGGTATCGATGCAGCTTCTTCAGGCCGCAGGGACTGAGCGGCATCGAGCGCCCCGACGAGATTCGCCGCTGGTTCTCGGTTGGGTCCGACAATGAGGTCGTCGCTGTCCTGGAGGCGGTCGCCGCCGGTCGACAACGCGGCGATGCCGAACAAGCCGAGACACAGCGCCACGCCCGTTGCGCCGCCGATGGCAAAACTCCAAGGCGACCAACGCGGAGTTCCCTTCCGCTCTTCCTCCGCATGACGGGCTGCGGCTGCGGCTGCGGCTGCGACTTCTGAGGGGTGGCGCCAGACCCGAAGAGACGGGTCAGGTGGTGGTCCACCAAAGGGCACCTCTTCGTCACCGAGCGTCACGTTGAGTGAGAGTACATCTGACTTGGGAGTTGCTGGTCGCGCCCCTCAGCGACGAGAGCTGGTCGTCTGGGGACAGCAGTGCTCGGTTTTGCCGTCAGAACACCGAGTGGGCTTCGGCAAGCGTTCGGGAAGCAAGGGTGTCTACGATGCCAAGGTGCTTCTACCCCCTGGCGACGGCGACACATGGACTGGGATATCTGACGAACCGCTCCCGCTTGAGCGCGCCTCGGCGTGGGCCGTGCGCCCAAGCTGCGGTGCGGTCGTGACCTTCAGCGGTACGGCGCGAGACCATTCAACGGGTCGTGAGGACGTCTCGACGCTCGCCTATGAGGCGTACGAAGAACAGGTCGTCCCACGGCTCGAGGCCATTGCCGACGCCGCACGTGAGAAGTGGCCGGATCTCGGCCGTCTGGTGATGTTGCATCGAGTTGGTGTTGTCCCGATCACCGAGTCTGCAGTGGTCGTCGTCGCTTCGGCCCCGCATAGAGGCGCTGCATTCGAAGCCGCCCGCTTTGCCATTGACACGTTGAAGTCGACTGTTCCGATCTGGAAGAAAGAGAAGTGGTCGGCTGGCGAGAGTTGGGGTCTTGAGGCTCAACACATTGAAGAAGTCGAAAGCGCAGCGTCCAAGAGCGTGACGGATCCCGGGACCTCGTGAGTCGAGATCTCGCCATTGACCTCGGAACCGCAAACACACTGGTGTACGCCCGGGGCGAGGGGATTGTCCTGAACGAGCCGTCGGTGATCGCGTTGAACACTCGTTCGGGCGACGTGTTGGCCATCGGGCGCGAGGCCTGGAAGATGATTGGGCGCACCCCGTCGCACATCATCGCGGTACGGCCCTTGCGTCAGGGTGCCATCACCGATTTTGAAATCACCGAGCGAATGATCCGTCTCGTACTCCATCGAGCCGGCGTGAGTCGCTTCAATCGGCCACGCGTCGTTATCTGCGTTCCCTCTGCCATCACGGCCGTGGAACAGCGGGCGGTTCGTGAGGCTGCCCGTAGAGCCGGTGCCGCAGAAGCGCATCTGCTTGAACAGCCCATGGCGGCTGCTATCGGGAGCGGGCTGCCGATCGAGCAGCCGATCGGCAACATGGTGGTGGACATCGGAGGCGGTACAACCGAGACGGCCTTGATATCACTCGGAGGAGTCGTCGCGCTCGAGGCGGTGCGGGTCGGCAGCTTCGACATCGATGCCGCCATCCAGAATGCTGTGCGACGCAATCACGGAATTGCGGTCGGCGAGCAAACGGCAGAACAGATCAAGCTCGCCATCGGCTCGGCGTACCCAACCGAAGAGGAATGGGGCGCTGAGGTCCGCGGCCGTGAGCTCATGAGCGGGCTGCCCCGCACCATCACGCTGACGGCAACCGAAGTCCGCGAGGCCATCGACGAGCCGGTGTCGGCCATGGTCGACTCCGTTGTGTCCTGCCTTGGCTCCGCGCCACCCGAGTTGGCGCAGGATCTCATCGTGCACGGCATCCACCTGGTTGGCGGCGGTGGAATGCTCGTCGGGATGGACACTCGGATCTCCGAAGAGGCCAAGGTCGACGTGCACCTGGTCCGTCAGCCCCTCGAGTCCGTCGTCCTCGGTGCCGGAAACTGCGTGGAGTCGTTCGACGAGGTGCGAGACATGTTCATGACGAGTCGATCTCGTCGCTGATCGCCTGATCGAGTTCAGGCGATCTGGTCTTCGGCTGCTTGGCGGACTTGCCAGTCGCGGTCTTCTAGCGCTCGCTCGAGGGCGGCATCGACGAGTGGCCCGTCGAACGGCGCGAGAGCGATGATGGCTCGCCGCCGGACGGTTGCTTTGTCATCGAGCGCGAACAGGATCGTGTCGAGTCCGGTGTGTAGGGCCCCGAGCGCGGCAACGGCCGACTCGCGACAGAGTGGGTCATCGTGATTACGGGCAACAGATTCAAGAGCCGGGGCGACAGATGCGTCACCGATTTCTCCGAGCGCGAACGCTGCGATCTCGGCCACTTGAGGTTCGTCGTCGAGGAGCGCGACGAGGTCGCCAAGAAGTGGTTCTGGGCCCGCAATTCGGTGGCTCAGCTCCGCGGCTCGACAGCGGACCGAAACGTCCGAATCAGCAAAAGCGCTGCGAATCAGCGTTTCATCGAGTATTTCCAGACGGTGAAAACTACCTAGGGACGCTCGGCGAATCTGGGGGTCAGAATCCCCAAAGGCCCGCTCTACAAGGGCCTTGTCGCCGGTATGGCCAGCTTCTGCGACGCTGGCGGTCGTTAGGGTGAAAATCATCAGGGGGTGGTGCTTAGCCGATCGGTCTGGTTTGCTAGTGGATCCAGCGCGGAGTTGGCAATCGCACGGCAGGGGTTCGCCTCGTCGTGCATATCTAGGAGGACCAGCGTGTCACATATGGTGATTTATCGGGGACCGGACGGCAAGCCCGGTTACCACCAAACCGACGACATCCATGATGCCGTTGGCTTTGTCGAACAACTTCGAAACGACCAAGGTGTCGAGCACGCTCGTATCTTCCGTCTCGAGGAAGTCAATTTCGAATACCGCCCCTACTTCCGAGTCGAACTCACGGGTGCGCCGAGCCTCGACGCAGGCAGCAGCAAGCCTGCTGTCACTGCAGCTCCAGTGGCTGAGAAGGTCGTCGAGACCAAGCCTGCAGCCGTAACCGAGACGGCGTCCAAGGATGAGTCGTTGTCGGATTCGGCAGCAAAGGTCGCGGCGAAGGCAGATGCTGACGTTGCCCCGAAGGTCGATTCTGAAGTCGCTGCCGCCGCTGACGTTGCCGATTCGGCAACGTCGACCATGACCTCCTCGGGGACTGACAACGGAGTCGGCGCACGCCGCGGCCTCTTCGGCCGCTGAGCCCACTTTCACGCTGAGCACGTCGGGTCTCAATCCCGGTCTGTCCCAGCTTGATGGTCGCAATGACCATCGCTGTTTCAACAGCCCTCGTCGCTGAGGCGGGGCCGCCGCCGTCGCTGGTTTGCGGAGAAGATCAAACTCAAGGAGCCTTCGCCTCGTGCGGAGGCTCTTTGCGTACTCCCCACAAATACTTTCGCGTGGCTTTCGTCAGCGAGCGGCAGACTCGAGAAGTACGAGCATCAACAACGCTGCAATTCCGAGCAACGCAGCGATGGAGACCCCGACGATGATCACGATGGATCCAAGACTGATGAGCGAGGTGAATCGCCGCCACATCGGAGTCTTGACCCGCGGCTTGCGGCGTCGTGATGTGGGCCGACCCCAACGGTTGGTCTGCTCGGTGTCTGATGATGTGGCAGCGTGAGTGGTCATGAAGAGGTACTCGTGAAGAGGTCGTGGCGAGTTGGGCACGAATTGTTCTCCGGTATGAGATCACAATGGCCGATAGAAGGTCACCATGGTTGAACCGGATTGGAACGATCCTGAACCTACAGACGTCGCAGCATCTCCGTCGGTCGCGCCCGGTGAAAACTTTGATCGTGACGCAGTGACGGCAATGACGCCTCCCGGTTTGGAAGTCGAAGAAGTCTGGTCCAAACGTATTCTGCGCAATGTAGGTCTGGTCGTATTCCTCGTCTGCGCTGCCGGCGTTGCTGCGGGGTTTGTCTTCAAGACGAGCTACGTGGCCCTTGTGCCCGGCTCAGCACGAGACACCGAGCCGCTGATCGAAGTCGAAGGTACCGACGCCTATCCATCTGAGGGTGAACTTCTTTTCACGACCGTGCGACTGCGAACCAATCCTTCTCTGTGGGAACACATTTGGTTGTCGATGAGCGATGACAATGAGCTCGTCCGCGAAGAGCTGATTCTGGGCGATCGTTCTGCTGATGAAAACCGTGAAGCGAATCTCGCCCTGATGGCCGATTCTCAAGATGTTGCTCGTGCTGTTGCGCTCGAACAGCTGGGATACGACACGATCAGCTCGAACGGAGTGCTGGTCTTTGAAGTGGTGCCGGGGGCGTCCGCCGAGGGGGTCCTGGCAGAAGGCGATGTGATCCGTTCCATCGACGACGTGCCCATCTTGTCGGCGAACGGCCTCGTCGAGTATCTCACCGACAAGGTGCCCGGTGATGAGATTTCGATCGAAGTTCAGCCAGTTGGAACGACAGATCTCGAAGCTCGAGTCGTCGTGCTCGGTCCTCGAGACGACGACCCAGATCGAGCGTTTCTGGGTGTAGGCCCGATTGATCAAGTCGAGTTCCTCGATCCGGACATCCCCTTTGACGTCGGAATCGAGAGCGGCGCCGTCGGCGGCCCGTCTGCGGGGTTGGCGTTCACGCTTGCGATTCTGGACGAGCTCACGCCTGGTGAGTTGACCGGTGGAGTCGATATCGCGGTCACCGGAACCATGAACGTCGATGGTTCGGTGGGGAGCGTGGGTGGTGTCGAACAAAAGGCTGCCGCAGTCCGTGATCTTGGTGTCGACTATTTCCTGGTCCCGACCGCACTCGGCGAGGAACGAATCGCGCTGGTTCGAGAACGGGCCGGAGACGATCTCGAGATCGTGCCAGTTGCCACCATCGAAGAAGCACTGGCGTTTCTCGAGGGACTCGGCGGCGACGTCCAAGCACTCGAAGATTTCGTCCCGACAGGGGCCTGAACAACGTCGCCTTGCGTCGTGGTCGGTCACGAGGAGCGGCGGCCCAGCCTGCCTCGCTAGGTGATCTTGCCGTCGTAAACCGGGTTGTCACGTTGCGTGATCCCCCGGCGACCTAGCATGACGAGATGGTTGATCCCGCCAACCCAAAGCTCGAGCCATCGTCTGTTGAGTCCAAGACCTTCTCAACGATTTTTCGTGGTTTCGATCCAACCGAAGTCCGCGAACACCTGAAGTGGGTCGCCGATCAGGTCCGTGCTGAGCAGCGCTCCAACACGGTCGCCATGATCCCAAAGGTTGATGACTCCGAGCTGGAGTCGCTCAGGGCGGACCTCGCCGAGCTCGACAGCGAAAATGACGAGCTAAAGAATGCGCTTGACCATGCGGAGTCCCAGCTTGCGAGCCGCTCGGACCAGCTGGCGGTGGCGTCGGCCGAACCAACAGAACTCGACGAGGATCGGCTCACCGAACTGCTCGGTGAGGAGACGACTCGGGTACTCCAGTCAGCGCGGGCTGCTGCGGCAGAGATCCGAGCCAAAGCGCAGGCAAAGGCCGACGCACAAGAGGCTGAACTCGAGGCCGAAGAGACGAGTCAGCGAGAACGACTCGCTGCGGCTGCGGCGACGCAGAAGACCGAACTTGCTGAGGCAAAGGCAGCCGCCGAGGCCGAAGCGGCCGAAACCGTGGCCAACGCAAAGGCAGAGGCCGCCGCGCTGGTCGCCGAAGCTCAAACCAAGGCGTCGGATCTTCACGCGGCGACAGAGCACGAGCTGGCAGCGCTGCGAACCGCCACCGCCGACGAAGTCTCCGCCAGCCGCCTCGCCGGCGAAGAGGTGGCAGCCGCGCTCAAGGCCAGGGCTGAAGAGGTCGCCGACGAGACACGGCGGGTCTCTGAAGAAGAGGCGACAATGGTTCGCTCGAGCGCTGAAGCAGTCAAGTCCGACGCCGACGCCGAAGCAGCCCGCATCCGAGCAGAGGCCGAAGCGGATTCTTCAACCTCTCGTGACGCAGCTCGCGAAGAAGCGCGACTGATGCTCACCGAGGCACAGGCACTCCGCGAAAAGGTCCTGGCTGACCTCGTGGAGAAGCGACGTCAAGGTCGGACCCAGCTCGACCAGACCAAGGCGGCGAGAGACCGCTTGGCCCGATCTCTCGGCTCCGCTCGCAAGGATCTCGACGAGGTCATCGAAGAACTCAAGATTTCTGTGCCGGAGGCCAAGAGGGCGCTCGAAGGACTCGGCGCTCCGCAGCCTGCCGCTTCGCCCCAGCGCGACGCAGTCGCATTGGCGGCCGAGTTGGATAGCGCTCGCAGCGACGGGATCGCCATCCCGGGAGTGACTCGAGAAGGTAGCGAAGACAGCGGGTCGGTCTCAGAAGATGATCTGTTTGACCGCATCCGCGCCACGCGACCCGACGAAGCAACAGGCGCGGATAGCGGGGTTGCTCCGGAAGAATCAGGAAAAGCCGAGGTCGTCGAGTCGGCGGTTCCATCAGCTGAACCACAGAACGATCGCTCCGCCGAGGTTGAAGAGGCAGCCGAAACGCCAGAAGCGGCCCCTGTGGTCAGCGAGCATCGCGCTGCATACGAGGCAAGCCCCCGCGATGAAGAGAATTCGGCCGACGTTGATGCGGACGATCTCGAGAACGAGATTGAGGTGCCCGAGCCATTCCACGCTCGTGATATCGCGTTCACACGCTTCGGTCCGGATCTGCGACGTCAGTTCAAACGAGCCCTCGCTGATGATCAAAGCGACGTCCTCGATCGTCTGCGACGGTCTCGCAAGAACGTGTCGGTTGATGAACTGCCCGACGAACGAGCCATGGTGCTTCGTTACCTTGACGCGATCGGCCCCGCGCTGACGGCGATGGCTGACGCCGGAGCGAGCGAGGGCGCTGGCGGAAGCGCACCGTCAGACTTGGTCGACGAACTCGTCGATCGCACCGCTCGGGCACTCGTGACCCCGATGCGAGCTCGTATCGAGACAACCGTGACCGGGGCGGATGATCCCGATGAGGTGCTCGAACCGGTCCGCGCTCACTATCGCGAATACCGCACGTCGGTGTTGCCGGAGCTGGCAGACGATGCGCTCGCCGAAGCGTTTGCCATGGGCCTTTACGAGTCGTTGGCGAAGGGAACCAGGCTGCAGTGGCTTGCAGATCCACGCGACAACACGAGTGCTGATTGCCATGACAACACCTTTGAATCGGTGAAGAAACCGAAGAAGTTCCCGACGGGTCATGTTCGGCCGTTGGCGACTCCCGGGTGTCGTTGCCTCGTCGTCGCGGCGGAATGATCAACGGGGTCTGAGGGCACGCCAACGAGCGGGCACAACTGCTGATCTCTCCGCTGGGCCAGTGGGCGGTACCCTTGCGGGTGATGCGCGCTGTTCGCGACCGCCCCCCGGTTTCTCGTCTTCGTTCCTTCATGCTGATCGCCCTCGGGGCCATCTTCGTGTTGTTCATCTCTGCGAGCGGGATCGCCAACCTCTACACGGACTATTTGTGGTTCGATCAGCTCGACCAGAGCTCGGTGTGGGGCGAGATTCTCGGAACCAAGCTGGCGTTGGCCGCGATCTTCACCGCGTCGTTCTTCGCCATTCTGTGGGTCAACCTCTTCCTGGCCGACCGCTTTGCTCCCGACTTTCGACCGGAGAGCCCCGAAGAGGATCTGATCGAGCGCTACCACCAGCTGATCGGTGGCCACGGAAATCGAATTCGTCTGATCATCGCCGGAGTGTTCGCTGTCGTCGCCGGAGCGAACACCTCATCGCAATGGCAAACCTGGGTCCTGTTCAACAACGGTGGCGAGTTCGGTGTTGTCGATCCGCTCTTCGGCCGTGACGCAGGGTTCTATGTCTTCGAACTCCCGTTCTGGACGTTCCTCGTCGACTGGTTCTTCGCCACCTTCGTCTTCACGCTGATCATCACGTTGATCGCTCATTATCTCAACGGCGGGATTCGAGCATCGGCCGGTCCTCGTGAACGTGCGACCAATGGCGTGAAGGTTCATCTCTCGGTGCTTCTGGCGATCCTGGCACTGCTGCGAGCCGTTGCGTATTTCTTCGATCGCTTCGAGCTCGTGAACGCCCGTCGAGGTCAATACGACGGAGCCTTGGCCACAGACGTTGAGGTGCAGCTCCCTGCGCTCAACCTCCTGGTGCTCATCTCGATTTTCGGTGGGATCCTCTTCATCGCCAACATCTGGCGCAAGGGCTGGGGTCTTCCCCTTGTCGCCGTTGGCCTATGGGCGGTCAGCCACATTGTTGTGGGTGGCATCTTCCCTGCGCTCTTCCAACGTCTTCGTGTCGAGCCAGTCGAGACCGCTCGGGAAGCGGGCTATATCGGCGACAACATTGCGGCGACGCGTTATGCCTATGGCCTCGACTCAGATCGACTGACAGTGCAGCCATTTGCGTACCGGTCCTCGCTCACGGCGACCGACCTCGTCGAGAGCGAAGGCATCATCGATGACATCGCGATCGTTGATGGCGAGCTGGCCGACGATGCCTTCAAGCGGGAGCAAGCCTTCCGTGAGATCTACGACTTCCCTGATCTTTTGGATGTCGATCGCTACAACGTCAATGGCGACCTTGAACCAGTCGTAGTCGGAGTTCGAGGCCTCAACCCGGATTTCTTGAGCCAGCAGGGTTGGGAGCAGCAGAGAGTCGTCTTCACCCACGGCTATGGCGCTGTCGTCGCCGCTGCTGACCAGAAGCCTGCGGGTGGACAACCCGCATACGTTGTCTCGGCATCCAACGATGGCCTCCTCGTGGCGGATGGTTTCGAGGGACAGCTCGAACAACCCCAGGTGTACTTCGGCGAGGATCTCGGCGGATACGCGATCGTCGGGGCTGGTCGAGCCGAGGACTCATTCAGCAGCGAGTTTTTCTACGACGGAACGGGCGGAGTGCCAATGGGCTCGTTCGCCCGTCGAGTGGCCTTCTCGCTCCGATTCCGTGAGTTCAATGTGCTGATCTCGGATTTCGTTCAGCCGGAGTCACGAGCAATCTATGTGCGAGATATCGAGACTCGAGTCGAGACACTCGCCCCGTTCCTCGAATTCGACTCGAACCCATATCCGGTCTTGGCTGATGGCAGAATCAGCTGGGTCATCGACGCATACACGACGACGAACAAGTTCCCATACTCCCAGAGCCTCGACTCGAGCTCGCTCAACGGTGGTGCCGATCTGGCGAGCGGATTCAACTACGTTCGCAACTCGGTCAAGGCCGTTATTGATGGCTATACCGGCGACGTCGATTTCTATGTGGTCGACGAGAGCGACCCGATCATTCAGGCATACGCCAAGGCGTATCCATCGTTGTTCACCCCAGTGGCCGATGCACCCGAGTCGATCGCAAGCCACTTCCGCTATCCAACGGACATCTTCACTGTGCAGTCCGATGTCTGGACGCAATACCACCTCGACGACCCGCTCCAGTTCCTCGAGAATGCGCTGTTCTGGCGGGTAGCTTCCCAGCCGTCCACCCGCGCCGGCGATGAAGATGCGACAGATCGTGCGATGGATCCGCAGTACCGCATGGCTCGCCTGCCTGGTGAGGAGACTCCGGAGTTCAGCCTGCAGCGGGCGTTCGTGCCTCAATCCACGGGAGCGAGCACTGGTCGACCGACGCTCACCGCGGTGATGGTGGCGAGATCCAACCCGGAGAACTACGGGCAATTGGTGATCTATGACCTGCCCGATGGCGCGATTCCCGCGCCCGATCTGGCCGACTCCGATATTCGGGAACAACCAGAGATCGCCGAGTTCATTCGCAACGGCGACCTCTCGTCCCAGGTTCTGTTCGGAGAAATGCAGCTGGTGCTTCTCGACGAGACCATTGCGTATGTACGTCCGATCTATCTTCGGGCGCGGACCGATACCGGTGTTCCCGCGTTGGATCAGGTGGTGGCCGTGAACGGATCTCGGATCTCGATGGCGCCCACACTCGACGAGGCCTTCCAAGGAATATTGGTTGGCGATCCGTTGCCTGCTGGTGACGATTCCGATGACGAAGGCAGCGAAAGCGGCAGCGAGGATGAAGAGTCAGATCCCGACAGCGACTCCACGCCATTCGTGACACCGTCGGATCTCGAAGGCTTGTCGGTTGCTGAACTGGTCGGCCTGGCCAATGAGTTTCTCGATCTCGCCGATCAAGCCGATGAAGATGGCGATGCCGATCGGGCTCGAGAACTTCGAGCCAGCGCCCAAGATGCTCTCGATCAACTCGGCGCCCTGCTCGGTGTTGATCCACCAGAAGCCTCTGCCCAATCGGGCGAGGCGTAGTTCCGCTCCTGAGGAGGACCCATGCTCTTTGGCCGTAAGCCCAGTCCACCACCCGCTCCCGAAGACTGCCTGCCGGGGCGCGACGTCGAAGTCGTCGTTCCAGAGACGCACTATGTGAACGGCAACCCCCTCAAGGGGCCATGGCCTGACGGGATGGAAACGCTCATCGTCGGCATGGGTTGTTTCTGGGGTGCAGAGCGCTTCTATTGGCAGTTGCCGGGTGTGTATTCGACGGCGGCCGGCTACAGCGGTGGCACGACACCAAATCCGACGTACGAAGAGACGTGTACGTCGATGACTGGTCACACCGAGGCCGTCCTCGTGGTTTTCGATCCGGCTACGGCGTCGCTGGACGATCTTTTCAAGATCTTCTGGGAGAACCACGACCCGGTGCAGTTCATGGGCCAGGGGAACGACGTCGGCAGTCAATATCGCAGTGCGATCTACACCAACACTGACGCACAACAGGCCGCCGCAATCGCCAGCCGAGATGCCTACCAGGCCAAGCTCACCGCAGCTGGCTATGGCGAGATCACCACCGAGATCGCCCCGGTTACCTCGTTCTATTACGCCGAGGACTACCACCAGCAATATTTGGCCAAGGTGCCGAACGGGTATTGCAACCACGGGTTCTGCCAAGTCTCCTACGCCTGATTGCCACACCGGGCTGCCGGCTGCCTTCGTTTCCGGCGATTCAGTTCAACTACGGTTCGTCGATGGCTCTTGACGCACTTCCCGTAGAACACATCGGAACCCTGACCGCGGCGACGAATGAAGTCGAGCGACCGCTGGTGAAGAATGGCCCAGCAGGGACTCGTTCGGTCGCCACCGTGACGGGTGCATCATTTGTTGGGCCAAAGATCAAGGCGGAGATGGTGCCGGGTGTGGCTGCGGGCGACTGGCTCACGGTTCGGGCGGACGGAAGCTTCTCGCTCGATGTCCGTCTGTCGCTTCGCACCGACGATGGCGCCGACATCTTCATGCACTACGTCGGCATCGGGACACGTGGCGAGGACGGAAACGCGAAGATCAGAACCTCGCCGCGTTTCGAGACTGGTGATGAGCGATACAGCTGGCTGAATTCTGCCATGTGCGTTGCGCTGGGACATACCGATGATCAGGGTGTTGTCTATGAGATCTACCAGGTGAGCTGAGGCTCTGGTCCTCACTTCTCGATCGACGCCGGTTTTCTCAACCGAACGGTCGAGAGAGCAAGACACCGGACTCTTCGAGCCGGTCGAGTTCGGTGTCGTCGAGGTTGAGCAGTTCTTGGAGAACTGTTCGGTTCTCCTGACCCTGGGCCTGGGCTGGTCCGGCTGTTCCGGCCTCGAGATCACCGAACCGGAACGGTGAGTTGGGTACGAGCAGTTCTTCGTTTTCGCCGATGTCGAGGAACGAGTTCCGGTGGATTGCCCATCCGGCCTCCTTCATGTCGGCGAGCTTGCGGACCTGACCGGCAGCCATTCCGACTGCTTCGATTCGACGTTCGAAGTCTTCGAAGTTCTCGATCGTGATCGCCCACGACCGAAGCGCCTCGGTCACTTCACTGCGGTTGGCAACGCGATCCTCTCGTTCGAGGAATCGAGGGTCGGCCGCCATGTCGGGGTCGTCAACTGCTTGCATCCAAAGATGCCACTGGACCACCGGATCACCCGGTATCGAAGCCTGCGACCCATCGGCGAGTGTGACCACCGGTGCGTTGGCCGGCCCGAAGACTGCTTTGCCGTCGCCGTCGCCGCCGGCAAGCTCGACGGCGGTCCATTCGGTCATCTGGAGCATGACGTCTGCCATCGCGACGTCGAGGTATTGCCCTGCACCGGTTACCTCGCGGTGACGGAGCGCAGCCACGATCCCGAGCGCAGCCTGCAGTCCTGACTGAAGATCAGCCCACGACGCGATTTCGTTCATCACGCCGTCCCGGCGGCGGCGGGCAGTCATCTCGAGCAGGCCGATCTCGGCGTGCACCGCGGGAGCGTAGGCCCGACGTTTGGCTTCGGGGCCGTCCTGGCCGTAGCCCGTGATGGAGCAGTAGATCACCGAGGAGTTCGTGCTCGAGACGTCGTCGTAACCCATGCCGAGCCGTTCCATCACCCCGGGACGAAAGTTTTCGACGATGACGTCGGCGGTCTCGGTGAGCGAACGGGCGATCGCTCGACCATCTTCGATCGACAGGTCAAGGGAAATGCAGCGCTTTCCTGCATTCTGCTGGGCGAAGTAGACGGGAACGCCTTCGATCTTCGGGAAGGCGCGTCGTGTCCGATCGCCCTCGGGCGGCTCGATCTTGATCACCTCGGCACCGAGATCGGCCAGCGACTTCGTGCAGCTCGGGCCGGAAACGACACGGGTGAAGTCGAGTACGCGGATGCCGTCAAGGGGTCGTGTCATCCGCCTTTGTTAGCTGAGGTAACCATGATCTGTCGATGTGAACTGGCGCCGGAATCGGCCGAGGCCATACCGTCACGCAATGGATATCGGAGCACATCTTCCTCAACTCGGCCGCGGAGCATCGCGGTCTGCGCTTATGGAGTTTCTCGCCGAGGGCGAGCGGCTTGGGCTGCATTCAGGTTGGGTGAGTGATCATGTTGCTTGGCCAGCCAAGATCGAGGCCAACTACCCCTACTCAGACGATGGAGCGTTCCCTGCGCCAAATGACATGGCATGGCTCGACCCCATCGGCACGCTGCTGTTTGCCGCGGCATGCACCGAGACGATGATGCTGGGCCAGACGGTGTTGATCATGGGGTATCGGCCTCCCGTCCAAACCGCCAAGCTCATCGCAACGCTCGATCGTCTCTCCGAGGGCCGCGCCATCCTGGGCGCTGGCGTCGGTTGGATGAAGGAGGAGTTCGAAGTGCTCGGTATGCCGTTCGACCACCGTGGCGCACGGGCCGACGAACAGCTGGAGATCTTCGACAAGCTCTTCACCGAAGAGATCCCGAGCTACGACGGTCGGTTCTATTCTTTCCCCGAGATCAAGTTCGAGCCGAAGCCGATTCAGGAACACGTGCCCGTTTGGATTGGAGGATCTTCAGATCCCGCCTTTCGGCGAGTCGTCCGATTTGGTGACTGCTATCACGCAGCTTTTCAGCCCATCGAGACCGTGAAGAAGGATTGGGCTCGAATTCAAGAACTCATGGCCGAGGCTGGTCGTGACACCAGCGAAGTGACGCTCTCCATTCGCCTCTACCTCGATCCAGCGAGCTCGATGAAGCCGGAGCTCTCGGTGGCGGGAAGCACCGAACAGATGGCAGACACGGTCGGGCAGTGGGCGGACATTGGAGCCGAGCACCTGCTGGTCGACATCACGGCGCCCGGCGGGCCTTCGGGCCGTCTGGATGCATTGAGCCACTTCATGACCGATGTCGTCGGTTGAGGAGCTGGCGGCGCGGCTGACGCAGACCGAACGGGCTGGCTGAACCAGACCTTCAGGTCTGCTCAGGTTGAGGCAGCTTCGACCAGCCAACCGAAGATCGGATCGTTTGGTCGGCTCACCATCATCTCTGGGTGCCATTGAACGGCCACGATTCGACCATCAGTCGATTCGATGCCTTCGATGGTTCCGTCATCGGCATGAGCCGTGACACGCAGGTCGGATCCGAGCTGCTCGATGGTCTGATGGTGGAGGCTGTTGACGTTGCGATCGGGGCCGTAGAGCTGGCCCAAACGAGAGTCTGGGACGAGTGAAACCGCATGGGCTTCTGTCTGGGGTGGTTCGCTGAACCGAGCGTGTGGGGGCACGTCCTGATTCAGGCTTCCTCCTCGGTGCACGTTCACCATCTGAAGACCTCGACAAATGCCGAGAACGGGAATACTGCCAGCGTCGGCCTGGGTGAGCAGATCGAGTTCGAACTGGTCTCGCTCCGGCTCGGGCGGGAAGTCTTCGGTTTCGGATTCGGCGCCGTAGCGCAGCGGATCGATGTCGGCTCCACCGCTCAGCATCAATCCGTCGAGCCGGTCCATGAGGTCGGCGGGGTCGACATCCATCGGCAGGTGAACGGGAATGCCGCCGGCTTCAATCACACCTCGGGCGTAGTCCGCGAAGTACAAATCGAGGTCGAGGTGGTGCAGGATCTCGGGAAAGCCAGCGATGTTGCTTCCCACCTTGCGCCGACCTGACAGACCAATGAGGGGTCGAGACATGTGCACTCCTGTGATTCGTTCGGTACCAAACAGTATCGTCCATAAGGATGCCAGCCCTCGCTCCAACGGACGTTGACGCCTCCCCGATCTCCTGGCGCGAAACGGGTGAGGGGCAGGTCGTTGTCTTTTTGCATGGTTTGGGAGGTTCTCGGCTGGCGTGGGAACCCCAACTCCGCAGTCTTGGCGACCGCTGGCGCTGTGTTGCGTGGGACATGCCGGGTTACGGCTCCTCGGATCCGATCGAGCCGCTCACGTTCCCGGCGATCGCCGACGCGCTCGTCGGCCTCATCGATCGGCTCGGGGCCAACAGAGTCGATCTCGTTGGACTCTCGTTCGGCGGGATGCATGCCTTGCACGCCGCCCTTCGCCACCCGGATCGAATTCGCCGCTTGGTGTTGGCCGACACCAGTGCCGCGTTCGGGGCTGATGGAACAAGTCGGGACGACTGGATTGCGAGTCGACTCTCGGCACTCGATGGAGGTCGAACGCCCGCCGACTTCGGCCGCTCGGTGATCTCGGCCATCTCCGCCCCTGGATTTTCCGGCCCTGACTTCGAAGCTGCTGCTGTTGCGTTCGAGCGCATCGGTGTCGAAGCATTTCGAGCGGCCGTCCGCTGCTTGCCCGACCACGATGTTGGCGACCAGTTGGCGCACATTGTGGCGCCCACCCTGGTGATCGTTGGTGAACACGACACCGAGACACCGCCTGCCTATGCACGGGCGTTGGCTGAGGGCATCCCAAATGCTCGCCTTGTGGAGCTTGAAAATTGTGGACACGTCTCGCCATCGGAGGCTCCGATGGAGTTCAATCGAGAGGTGCGCTTGTTTCTGGAGTCGACAACACGATGACCCTTCACACACCAGCGAGAATGGAACTGGTTGAACGAATGCGAGTCCTCGGACCAGCGTTTCGCGACCGAGCGGCGACCTATGACCGTGATGCTGCGTTCCCTACGGAGAATTGGAATGACCTGAGAGACGCCGGGCTACTCGGGCTTTGTGTTCCGGCCGACCACGGTGGTCTCGGCGCAGACTTCGCAGGCTACGCGCTTGTCGCTGAGGAGTTGGGTCGGCACTGTGCCACGACTGCGCTGACCTTCAACATGCACTGCGCCACCGCGATGCTTGCCGGCGAGATTGCCGACGATGTCGTCACCGATACTGAGGATCGAGCGCTCCTGGATGCCCATCGCAAAGAGCTCTTCCGTGGCATCACGGTCGAGCATCTCATTCACTCTCAACCGTTTTCTGAGGGTGTCTCACCGGGTGCGACCGAAGGCGTCGGGACCAAAGCAGTGCCGGTCGACGGGGGCTATCGAGTCACGGGTCGCAAGATCTTCGCCTCGCTCAGCGGAGCAGCCAATATTCACAACGTTGTCGCGATGGTCGAGGGAGACAAACGAATTCGCCTGCTTGGCATTCCGGCTGACGGTGATGGTGTCCGCATCGAGGGGGAGTGGGACCCGCTCGGCATGCGGGGAACCGACTCTCGCAATCTGATCATGGACGAGGTCTTCGTTCCTTCCGGTCACGAATGGATTCCGCCGGGGACCTTCGACGGAGCGTCTCGACGCTGGCCGTACTTCTACATGACGCTCTCGTTTGCCTATCTCGGTTTGATGCGGTCGATTCTCGATTTCACGGCTGAGTACTTGCGGGGCGAGCACGGCACGTCGGCTCGGCGAGACAACCACATCAAGCAAGGTGGTTGGGCCGAGATGCAGCTCATGTATGAACGAGCCCAAGCGTTGACCTATCGAGTGCTCGAAGAAGCGGCGGTCGATCCCGATGCTGATGCCTTGCGACGGGCCTGGACCGCAATGGTGACAACGATGGAGGGCGCTCCCGAGGTGGCCTCGATCGCTATTCGAGTGTGTGGTGGCCGCTCCATGCTTCGCCCGAATCGTCTCGAACAGCACTATCGCGATGCCCGATGCGGGGCAACCATGTTGCCGTGGAGTGTTGAAGTGTGCCTTGATCGTCTCGGTCGGGCCCGCCTCTACGACTGAGCTGATGGGCCGGTGCGTTAGGAACCGGAGAACGGGCGCAAACGAGGTATCCAGCACTTGACCTCTGCGCAGTACTCACGAAACTGCTCGCCGAATCGAGCCTCGAGATCTGCTTCTTCGGACGGCCGGATCGCAACGTTCCAGAGCAGCCCGCCGGCGAGGACGTAGACGAAGACCAGTGGTGAACCGAACCACAGTCCGGTTGCCGCACCCTGGCTGAGCCCGGCGACGGCCATCGGATTTCGGACCCAACGGTACGGCCCGGCGATGACGAGATTGCGAGGAGCGTCGGTCGGGAGTGGTGTGCCTTGCCCGATCTTGGCCATCGTGTAGCCGGACCGGAGCCCCAGGGTTCCGAAGACGATGAAGGCAACAGCCCCGAGGGGTCGTTGGGATGCGAATCGGGGGAACCCAACGGCCAGCTCTGCCTGAGCGACAGTCCAGGGCAGCAGCACGAGAAACAATGTCCAGAACACGACGGTCTGGCTGAGCGTCTTGGCGTAGTTGCGAGCGAAGCTGCCAGCGGCGGCAGGTCGATACAAGCGTTGGGTATCGGGGATCTTCATGGAACTTGCGACGTTGTGGCGTTCTGGTGATGGTGGAAGACCACTGCTGCGGTGAGCAGGAGCGACGGAATCATGAACAGCAGCCCCAACCAGTGGGCGATGGGAGCAGACAACCAGCCGACCGCCGTCAGCGTTGCGTACGCGACGACGCCGAGCAGGGCCCAGGAGGCGGGGCTCGCCCAGGGCGAGCCCCGGTGCAAGAGGAGCGCCGTCATCAGCGATCCGAATCCGAATAGCACAACGTCGGCGATGACCAACGTTTGTGCGGTCTCCCAGCCGTTGGGCACGAACCATGAGCGGATCCGCTCTGAACTGAACATGCCGATCCACCACGCAAGACCACCGGCGCCCTGAAGCGCGAGATATGCCGGGCCTGGTCTCATCGAGACTCGAGGGGAACGGGTGCGCTTGGAAAGCGCAAAGCGAAGCAGGCCCCGCCAAGGTCTGAATCCGAGATGGTCAACGTGGCTCCGTGTTCGTTGGCGATTTCTTTCACGATCGCGAGGCCGAGACCCGAGCCGCCCGTCGCTCGTGATCGCGATTCGTCGAGCCGGGTGAAGCGATCGAAGACGATGGCGCGATGCTCTGGGGAGATCCCTGGCCCGTCGTCGTCGATCTGGAGGACGACCTGGCCAGAGTTCTTGCGAAGTGTGGCGGCGATCCTTCCGTTGCCGTAGCTGGCAGCGTTTTCGAGGACGTTGGTGATCACTCGGTGGAGCCCATCGTGATCGGCCCGTAGACGGAACGGCTCCAGCGAGTGGGTGATCTCGATGTCTGGTCGTTTGGTGCGCAGCGCTCCGATGGCCGAACGAACGAGATCGTCGAGATCGACCTCGACGAGCTTGCGGGTTGCTCCTTCTCGGCGAGCCAAGAGGAGCAGGTCGTCAACGAGACGAGAGGCTCGATCGAGCTCAGAGACGCTGTCATCGAGAAGACCGCTGGATGATCTTGTGAGTTGGAGCTCGAGGGCTGCCTTGACGCCGGTGATCGGGCTTCGCAACTCGTGGGCCGCATCTGCGACAAACCGTTCGTTCGCCGTGACCGCAGATCCCAATCGGTTGAGCGTCTGATTCATGGACGTGCCAAGTCGCTGCAACTCGTCTCCGGTTTGAGGAACGGGAACCAGGCGCTGGAGATCCCTATCGGTGATTTGGTCGAGCTCTTGTCGCATCGCCTCGACCGGTCGCAGCGAGCGCCCGACGAGCCACCTCGTGGCGAACCACCCGAGCAGGGTGGCAAGAAGCGTTGGCACGAGCAACCAACCGATGCCCCGCCAGAGAAAGGACGAGAATGGCTCCTCGGCCGCGCTGACCACAACCGTGTCGCAGAGTCCCTGGTCGACGCAGACAACACCACTGAGCACCCGTCGGCGACCGTCGTCCTCGATCTCAAGAGTGGAGACGGTGTCCTGTTCGGTCGTGTACGTCCAGACCTCGTCGATGATGAGCTGTTCGAGCTCTGGGTCGAGGGGTGAGGTGGCCCCGAGCACGTTCGATTCGGCGTCGAACACCAATGCCAATCGCTCGACACCTTGATCCAGAGTCATCGACGGAGCGTTCGGCGTCTGGGTCTCGGACAGTTGGAACGCCGCGAGCTCGACCGCGTCGACGAGTGAGGCCTGCTCTTCTTGCGACTGCTGGAAGAGTACGGCCGTAGTCGCAATGGCGGTGATCACCCCAAGAGCGAGGGCAATGAGAAGACCGAGCCTGCTCCGAAGCGATGCGCGAGTCATCCGCCGGTCGCATTCAGTCGGTATCCGATGCCTCGAATGGTCTCGATGGCCTCGCGCCCATAGGGCTCGTCGATCTTGCGTCGGAGGTAGCCGACATAGACCTGGATAACGCTGTCGTCGAGGTCGTCGTCCGCCCATACATGTTCGATCAGGTCTCGCTTTGAGACTGGCTCTCCGGCGCGGTGCATGAGGTAGCGCAGCAAGCTGAACTCTCGAGGGGTGAGTTCGATCACCTCGTCGCCGCGGCGGCATTCCCGCTCTGCAGGGTCGAGTGAAAGGTCCCCGGCGACCAGGACTGCTGGGCGTTCCGTTGGTCCTCGCCGAATCAATGCTCGGAGTCGGGCGAGAAGAACGACGAGCGAGAACGGCTTGGTCATGTAGTCATCCGCACCGGTGTCGAGCCCTTCGGCTTGGTCGAGATCACCGTCTTTCGCAGTAAGCATCATGATCGGCGTCGTATTGCCATTGGCCCGTAGCTCCCGACACACGACGAACCCGTTCATTCCGGGAAGCATGAGATCGAGCACGATGGCGTCGTAGCTCTGCTCGGTCGCCTGCCAAAGACCGTCGTCACCCCGGTCGCAGACATCAACTGCATAGCCCTCGGCCTCGAGACCCTCTTTGAGAGCTCGAGCGATCAGTTGTTCGTCCTCGACGATCAGGATCCGCATGAGACCGCCATGATCGCACCGCCTGGCCGCTTCAGCGAGGAGTCGTTCTTGGCGTTCTCTTAGGACTACTCATGCAGTGTATGCGTTCAGATTGAAGTGAGTCTTTCTTTGGTAGCGATACAGTTTTATTGCAGAGGTCCTATGTTTTAAACAGTAAATATTAAAACAATGTCATTCTGTTTATTTTTTCAATGCGATGTTTGCAAACACAAACTATTAGGACTTCAAAATGATGTATAAGAAATTAAAACATTTCAGATGACAGTACGCTTAAATTTTAGAACTCAATCAGATGCTTGGAAAAATCAGATTTTCATTTGGCAAGGGGAACAACTACTAAATTTAGTAAATCATTATTCAAATGAGATTTTACAATTTGATCAGGCCACATTTTTTCAAAACTGAAGAATAAGGT
>CALHCB010000093.1 GCA_937930695.1 uncultured Acidimicrobiales bacterium
GAGCGGGGCGCCGAGCCCTGCCTTGTCGATGTAGCTGTCGAAGTTAATCTTGTTGAGGACTGAAACGATGATCCGGCGGATCCACTTTGCGACGAACATGCCGACGATGAGGATGAGCAAGAACGCAATCAGTTTCGGTACAAACGACGCCAGGTCAGTGAAGGCCTGGGTAATCGAGGCACCGAAGTCAATATCGATGGCGAGCATGGTTATGTATCTCCCTTGAGCTTGTTGGCATCTGCCAGATATGAGGACGTGGCGAGATTCGAAGAAGTCGCGGGAAAGTTTCGAAAAGATCTGAAACACCACCGCGGCGACGGGACGCATCACGTTCCTCTGAACGCACGTAGTAGACACCGCAGCGCCGGCCGGCGCTGTGAATCGGAAGAAATTCGCACAAATGCGCGACTCGCATACCATCACAACCGTCGTATGAGAATCAGACGCTTCTTCCAATCCCGCCGGGTACTTCCGGTTTTGTGGGCCGTTCGGCCGGGCAACGGAGAATCAGCCGCGTCGGGTCGCACAGATGGCAAGGCCGATGTCGACCCGCAAGAGCTCCACAATCTCGTGGTCGAGCACGGAGACGCCGTCTACCGACTGGCCCTCTCCATCGTTCGGGACTCAGCGCTCGCAGAAGATGTCGCCCAGGACACGATGATGAAGGCCTGGCTGGCGCTCCCCACCTTCCGAGGTGACTCCTCGCTGAAGAGTTGGGTAATGCGCATCGCACACAACACCGCGATCTCGACGTTGCGAACTCGACGCGCTGCGGTCACCGATCCTCACGACTTTCCGGAAGAAGAATCCCTCCCCGAGCGCTCCGTTGAGCGTCGCGTCGAGGCCGGCACCACGATGGATGCCTTTGTCGAGGCTCTCGACCTGCTCGACGATCTCTCACGAAGCATCGTCGTCCTCCGAGAGATCGAAGGCATGGCGTATGACGACATTGCCGACGTGCTGAATGTTCCCCTACCGACAGTCAAGACTCGACTTCTTCGAGCTCGTCGGAAGCTCAGCGGCGCGCTGCGGGAGTGGGAATAATGATCGGCCACCCATCAAAGCGTCAGCTGCGGGCATGGCTGCTCGGCGAAAGCAACGACAAGCTCGACGAGCACCTGTCGTCATGTGAACGATGCGCCTCCGTCATCGAAAACATGGACGAGCCTCGCACCGACGGTCTGATCGCTGAGACGCTGAGCAGAGTTCTCGAACCGCCACCGGATCTCACGAGCCGAATCGAACTTCGGGTTGCAGAACGCCTCGATTCACGACAGGTTGTCGGATACGTAGCTGAAATGTTTGGGGCGGGACTAGAAACCTCGAAGCTACTTTTGACCGACGAACCACCGGAATGACATCGATGGTTCGCAAGCGAAAGACGGACTCATGACGACGAGTGACTGGATCATGGTCGGCGCCGCGATTGCCGGCGGCATCATCATCGGCATCATTCTCTCCCGCGTTCTCAATGCGGTGTTCGGTTCGCCGAGCAGGCCAGAACCGCTTCAACAAGCGGCAGGACCGCTTTCGAGCCTTGGCCTTTGGGCCGGAGTGATCGGCGGTTTGCTCGTGGCGCTGGGAATCATCTCGCCGACGTCGGTCGAGCAGCTTCCCAAGGACCTCATCGCGTTCCTGCCGAAGGTTCTGGCAGCCGTCATCCTCGTCATCGCGACCAACGTGCTGGCATCGTTCGCCCTCGCCGCAGTTGCTCCGGCCATGGCCCGAGCCTCCACCTCACTTCAGAACCAAGTCTCGATGATCGTCCGGTCTGTCGTTGTCGGGCTTGGCACCCTGCTCGCGATTCGTCAGCTTGGTGTCGACACTGCGGTGATCAATCTCGGCGTGGCGGCGATCTTCTTCGGCCTTGCCGCCAGCCTCACTCTCTTGGTCGGACTCGGCGGTCACCGCGTCGCAACAGAGGTCGCATCGACTCGAGCAATCAAGCGTCTGATCCAGGTCGGCGACCAAGTTGCGGTGGACGGAGTCAATGGCATCGTTGCCGCGGTTCACCCCACCGCAATCGAGGTCTCGGCCAGCAACGGAGAATCCGTGCTGGTGCCATCCTCGATCTTCATGAATCACTCGGTGTCGATCACGCGCGGCCAGCCGCTCGCCACTGACAACTGAGGCTGCCGCTTACTTCATACCCAGGTGGGCTTTGGCGTCTTCGATGTATTGCCCGTGGCCCGGAGCAACGCTCTTGAGGCGGTAGCTCTTCACCCGTGCGGGAAGGTCCTCTGGGATGCTCTCATCAAGCAGATCACCCGGAATCAAGCAACGCTCTTGCTCGAGGACGAAGGCAAACTGGCCTTGGTCGGGCTCACCCATGGCAAGAGCGATGATACGGAACTCCGTGGCATCGATCTTGTAGCCGTCGCCGAGCACGTCGTCAGCGCCCTCAAAGCCCGCAGGGGCCAGCAACTCAGCACCGGTGAGTTCTTTGAGTTTGAGTGCACCACCGGCGTTTTCATCGCTGGTATCGGTCATCACGATCCATCGGATCCTGTCGCCGCCACAGCCGCAGACCACATCGAGGTGATCAGCTGCACCGGGCCCAGGGTCGACAATGACGATCTCGTCGATTCCGATCAGGTACGTGTTGAGTCCAGGCTCATCACCTTCACCTTGGTTTGCAATCCGGCGGACCAGAGGGCTCAGAGCGCGTGCGACCCCGGGAGTAATGGGGGGTGGTGGTGTTGGTTCTTCAATGGACATCGGAAGCGAGTCTCCTCCGCAACGAGACGGTACGAATCGAGGACAGATCAGTCATCGACATGGGAACGAGCAGCACTGAGATCAATGCAGCTCCGGTCGGGATGCATCAGGCGACGACGGCTGTGCGTCGTCGTCGATGTCGACGATGTCGACATCGACAACCGTTCGTGAAGAACGGCTGCCGGCCGGCCCGGCCTGTCCGAAAATGTCGAATATCTGTGATCCATCGGCCTTGGCGAAGAGATTTCCTGGCTGGATTCTCTTCGAAACAACGGGCTTGAGAAGTGCACGAATGGGCGGCACGAAGAGCATCGCTCCGAGCGCTGCACTCAAAAACCCAGGAAGAATGAGGCCGAGAGCCCCGAGGGAGGTGAGCCCGAGGCCAGCGATTGCCGCATCGGGAGCGGGACCCTGAGGTTGGGAGGATCTCGCCGCGAATGGGGAACTCATCACTGCATCCTGAAGCGCTTGCGGTGCCTGCCGCATGCTCCGACGGAGCAGTGAGATGCCTACAAAAGCCAGCGCGAAGGACCCGAGAAGAGCCAAACCGAAGCCGAGAGCGCTGATGACGCGCGAACTCACGAAGTACTCAGCTACCGCGAGGGCAACAACGAGAACCGCATTTCTTGAGAGCATGAGCCCGCCATTCTAGCGGGACGCCCCCCGACCCTGACCAGCGGGGAGAACGATGCCCAATGCGGGGCGATTTCCCCTGACCGAGCCTCGTCCAATTTCGTTGGCCTCTCCAGATCCCTATCCTCGTGGGCTGTGGCCCGACCTCCGTCCGTAGATCAACTCGCCCGCTCACTTGCTGACTCGGGCTTGCCCCACCCTCTTCGCGTCGAAGTTGCTCGACAGGCCATCGCTGACGGAGAGGTCGAACGGGCCGGTGAACTCGCCAGAGAACGAGCGCGCCGCCTCCTCGTCCCCGTGATCAACGCCACGGGTGTCCTGCTTCACACCAATCTCGGCCGAGCCTCCATAGCGCACCACCAAGATGCCTCGTTTCTCAATCTGGAACTCGACTTGAGCACAGGAAAACGTGGGAGTCGCCAAGCCGCCGTCGGCGAGTTGGCGGCGACTGCGGTGGGAGCAGAAGCCGCCATCGTGGTCAATAACTGCGCAGGTGCCGTGCTGCTTGCGTTGGCCGCCCTGCCGGGTGATCGCGCAGTTGCAGTCAGCCGAGGCGAACTCGTCGAGATCGGGGGCGGGTTTCGCGTCCCCGACGTCATGGCCCAATCCGGGGCCCGCCTCGTCGAGGTTGGCACCACGAACCGAACTCGACTCGCCGACTTCCAACGCGCCATCGACACTCAAGGCGTGGGACTGGCCCTCCATGTGCATCAATCGAACTATCGAATCGTCGGGTTCACCGAAGCGGTGTCGATCCGCGAGCTCGCGACGCTCGACGTGCCCGTTCTCGCCGACATCGGTTCAGGTCTGCTCGATGCGGCGTGCCCATGGCTTGAAGGACCCCCGCCGTCCTGGCTCGCTGGCGAACCAGCCGCCAAACAATCGCTCGTCGATGGTGCCGATCTCATCATGTTCAGCGGCGACAAACTAATGGGCGGACCACAGTGTGGAATCCTGGCCGGCTCTCGTGCGTTGATCGATGCGTGCGCCTCCCACCCCCTTGCTCGCGCCCTACGTCCCGGCGGACTTGTGCTCGCCGCGCTCCAGAACACACTTGGGCACTATCTGCGTCGCGAGGGATCAGAGATTCCGTTCTGGCGGCAAGCAACCGAGACCACCGATTCGTTGCGGCAACGGGCTGAGCGAGTGGCCGATGCAGTCGGGGACCGAACCCAGGTGATCGAGACCAAATCGGTCCCCGGTGGCGGCACGCTGCCCGGCGTCGAGATTCCCAGTGTCGGCATCTCGGTCATGGGCGACCTCTCCGACGAGCTCAGGGCACTCGATCGACCCATCATTGCCCGGCTCGATCAGGCCCGAACCATTCTCGATCTGCGAACCGTCGACCCCGCTGACGACGACCTGCTCGTCACCGGACTGGCATCCACGTGACCGTCCTTGCCACCGCCGGGCACGTTGATCACGGCAAGTCCACGTTGGTCAAATCGCTCACGGGAACCGACCCGGATCGGTGGGACGAGGAAAAGGCCCGAGGTCTCACGATCGATCTGGGATTCGCCACGTGCCGGCTGCCATCCGGTCGCGACCTGTCATTCGTCGATGTTCCCGGGCACACCCGCTTCCTACGAAACATGCTCGCCGGCGTTGGCGCAGTCGAGGGTTGTGTGTTCGTCGTTGCCGCCACCGAGGGCTGGAAGGAACAGTCCGAGGAGCACCTCCGAATTCTTGACCTCTTGGGTATCAAGCACGGAATTGTCGCCCTGACAAAGCTTGATCAAGTCGATGAAGACCTGCTCGAGCTCGCGCTCATGGACGTTGAAGAACACGTCGTCGGCACCTTCCTCGAGGGTGCTCCGGTGATTCCCGTCGCAGCATTGACCGGCGAGGGTCTTCCCGAACTCGCGGCATCGATCGATCAGTTGATCGATGACATGGGGCCAGACGTCGATGTGGGACGACCGCGGCTCTGGGTCGACCGAGCATTCTCCGCATCCGGTGCAGGCACGGTCGTGACCGGCACGCTGACCGGAGGAAGTCTTGAGGTCGGCGAGGAGCTACTGGCACTGCCATTGCAGGATTCAGCCCGAGTTCGCTCGCTCCAAAGTCACCATCAATCTGTCGATCAGCTCGGCCCGGGAAACCGCGTGGCGATCAACCTCACAGGGATCGATCACACAGACGTTCGTCGAGGCGACGTCATCGTTCGGGCGGGCCAATGGCACACCTCCTCCATGATCGATGCCGAGCTCACCGTGTTGGCCTCGCTCAACCACGACGTGTCACGTCGCGGCGCCTACGCCGTCTATCTCGGCTCTGGTGAGTTTGCTGCGAAGGTCCGCGTGCTAGGGCCCGACATGTTGGCCCCGGGGACCACAGGGGCCGTGCGCCTTTACCTCAATCGACCGATTCCCGTCCTGCCAGGCGACCGTTTCGTTCTGAGAGAGCACGGCAGGGATGAGACCGTTGGCGGCGGACAGCTCCTCGACATCGATCCCCAACTCTCCGCTGCATCAGCTCGGCCCGATCGCACGATCGAGCGGCTCGTCGCCGAACGAGGCTGGGTCGATGCCGAACATCTCGGCCGTCTCACCGGAGAAGCGATCGAACCAACCATCGGTCGTTGGGTTGTTGACCCTGACGTGCTCACACAGACGATCTCAGACGTTCGAGAGCGTATCGAAGCCGCTGGCCCCCTGGGCCTGGACATCGCCTCGCTCGACGATCGTCAGCGGGCGGTCGTCGAGACCCAGGCCGATCTTCACGTCGACCAGAGTCGCATCACCGTTGGCGAGGTCCGCGATCCTTTGGCCGATCACCCTTGGATCGCGATGCTCAGCGCGGAGCCGTTCGCACCACCGGGGCCCGAGGGGGTTGACCGGGGCGAGGTTCGAGAACTCGTCAGGCGCAAGCTCGTCATCGAACAAGACGGCGTGTTCTTTGCTGCTTCTGCCCTTGACCGAGCGGCACGCATGGTGGCCCAATCGCTGAAAGAAACACCCTCGGGAATCACCGTTGCTGAGGTTCGGGATCTTCTCGATACCTCACGCAAGTTCGTGCTGCCGATCTTGGCCTATCTCGACGGCAACGGCATGACCCGACGACGCGAAGATGTTCGCATCGCCGGACCTCGACTGCCATCGCCTGAAGACTGATCGACTCGAGCTAGGAGTTGATCAGAATCATCTCCCGGCGTTCATTCTCGGTATGACCTCCCCAAATCCCGTGCTGTTCACGAATCGATAGGGCGTAGGTCAAACACGCTTCACGGACCGAGCAATCGGTACAGATTTCCTTTGCTCGCTGTTCACGCATTCGTTTTTCGGATCGACGCTCCAGCCGTGGTGGCGGGAAGAATATGATCTGATTTGGCCCTCGGCAGGCCGCACGATGATGCCAGGCATCCTCGAGACTTTGCATACTCACGGTTCAGTCCCCCTTCTCCGTGGGACCCCGAATCTATGCGTGTGACACCCGTCGCACAAGACCCAATTTCGAAGCCCTATTGGCACCTTTGAGAACCAATAGGGGGAAACGAGTTCAAGTCAGCGTTCGCGGTAGTCGCGAGCTCCGCCGGCTTCTGGCTCGACCAAGAGCATCAAACGATCAATCCCGACGACGCGCACGGCTTCGCCGTCGTCGATTGGGGTCGCCCGGTTGGTGACGGCGCGCCATGGAGTGTCATCGATGGTCACGGTTCCGGTTGGATTGACCGATGTCATCGCTGTCCCAAGCTGGCCGATCATCCACTTGCGCCCGATGGTCGGCGTTGAGAAGCGAGTTCGAACCATGGACGGCATCCCGGTGTAGGCGTAGAGCACGGCCCCGACGATCCCGAACAGTCCCGTGATCCACGACATGCTCACGCCGTCATAGAGGAACCACGTTCCAAGCACGAACAACACCATTCCCAGCGCGGAGTAGAGACGAGGAACGTTGGTCTGAACGTCAACGGCCATGGCCAAGATCGAGGCGAGCAGCAACGCAATACCCCACCATCGAGTTGGCAGAACGTCGAGCCCGTAGCTGCCCAGAGCAAGCAAGAATGCGCCGATCACACCGGCGATTCCGACCCCCGCAGTGAACAATTCAAACACGAGCAACGCCAATCCACCCACGAAGAACAGGTAGGCGACTTCGGGGCTGGCAACGGTGTGAAAAAGTTGGGCCGTAATCGGCAGATTCAAGAACTGGGCTTGGGTGAGTTGGGTTGCATCATCACTGATGGCCGGTGATCGATAGCCGGGAATCTCGTTGACGAAATCACGGAGGACGGATGCTCGCTCGATCGGGCCGACGGAAATGCCGAGCTCAATTGCTTCTTCGGCGTTGATCGACACCGTCGTCAATCGCTCGGTTGCGTCGCCAAACGCAGGATCGAAGGGTCCTTCCGGCAGACGGGATGTCCCTGTTTCACCGATTCGGCTTCCCGCAGAAACGCCGACGAGATCAGCGAGACCCAAGAGTTCGGCGCTTCCCCCGAGTGCGGCGGCTCCGCTCGGCCCAACCCACATCACGATCTGAAGCGGAGAGGTTGCAATGCGCTCAGAGAGCTCCACGAAGGCTTCGTCGTCGATGACCGCGCCGCGAGAATCAATGGCGAAGACCAACGCCAAGATGTTGCCGTCGTTTGCCTGATCATCTTCGGCCCGAGAGATCTCGGTGAGCAGGAAGTCTGCCATGACCGGATCCAGCAGACCTGAGACGGTCAGAATCCGCACCAGACCGGAGGAGTCTGGTTCGTCCTGAGCAACCTCAGTGTCCGGGGCTTGTGCGCCAACGGCTGCCGGGGAACCCAGCATGGTTGATGCTCCGAGGGTAAGGGCGCCAAGCACGAGCAGCCCTAGCGATACCCTCCGACGCAGTGAGCGCCACTGACTTTCTTCGAACATCTCGAATCCTGATTGTCGCGGGGAAAGGTGGGGTCGGGAAGACCACGGTAGGGGCAACCATCGGTGTCGCGGCGGCTCGGAGCGGACTCAACACCCTCCTCGTCGAGCTTGAAGGCCACTCGACCCTTGGGCGAGCCTTCGGATTCGATGAGCTGCCCTACGAAGACGTGGATCTCTTCGCCCCGAGCGATGGAGGACCGGGGCATCTCCGAGGCAGACGAATCACTCCAGATGAAGCGCTCATTGACTACCTGAGTGGACATGGTCTCGATCGAATCACGGGACGTCTCGCACGAACCGGGACCATCGACGTGGTGGCCACCGCGGCCCCAGGAATTCGCGATCTCCTCACCCTTGGGAAGATCCGGCAGATCGAGGCCACCGAAGACGTCGATCTGATCGTTGTCGACGCTCCCGCAGCAGGGCATGCCGTGACGTTCCTACGATCCGCCGCAGGCCTCTCAGAGGCAGGAGCCGATGGACCGGTCAAAGAGCAGGCGGACTTGGTTTCGGCCATGCTTTCCGATGATGCACGCTGCCAGGTCATCCTCGTCACCCTGCCGGAGGAGACACCAATCACCGAGGTAATCGAGACGGCCTACAGCCTGGAGGATGACGTCGGGATCGCACTCGGTCCGATTGTGGTCAACGGACTCATTCCGACGATTCCAGGGCTCGAAGCGGAGCTTCGCGACCTCGGGACGAGTCGTTCCAAAATCAACCGAGCCCGCAGAGAAGCGGCAACCTACCGACTCGGCCGAGAGCAGAGTCAGGCGACAGAGGTCGAACGTCTCGACATCGAGCTCCCGCTTCCACGTATCGAGCTGCCCCACCTGTTTCGCGCTGGCCTCGACGAAGCATCCGTGCACGAACTCACCGATGCGTTGCTTCCTCAACTCCATGACCTCGGTGGGGGGCACGTCTGATGGTGACCGAGGCTGACGCAGAGGCGGGCGCTCATCAACCACTTGTTGCCCGCGCATCAGTCATCATCTGTTTGGGAGCCGGCGGCGTCGGCAAGACAACAACATCGGCCGCCCTCGCGATCGCCGGCGCCAATGCGGGGCGTCGCACGGTGGTGCTGACGGTCGACCCTGCGCGCCGCCTCGCCGACGCCCTCGGAATCGCCGGATCTACCGATACTCGCTCGAGCCGAGGCCTCGGGGGAGCCGGATGGGGCAATGAACCACGCCAAATCAGCGGGCCATGGGAGGGTGAACTGTGGGCGGCCATGCTCGACCCCTCCGCCGCGTTCGATGCGCTCATCACCGAGCACGCAGCGACTCCGGAACAAGCGGAGAAGGTTCTCGCCAACCGGCTCTACAAGAACCTCACCTCGACGCTGTCCGGCACCAACGAATACATGGCGGCAGAACGACTCCGAGCGTTGCATCTGGATGACCGATTCGACCTCGTGATCGTCGACACACCGCCCTCCCAACATGCGATCGACCTCCTCGACAGTCCGGGTCGGCTGAGTCGGTTCGTCGACCACCGGCTGTACAAGTCGATCCTCGCACCCAAACGTGGCGTGATGCGAGCGCTCAATGCCGCAACTCAAATCGTTGTGCGGATGGTCAGCCGACTCGTTGGCACAGCACTTCTCGACGACGTCGTCGACTTCTTTGCCGCCTTCGAGGGCATGGATGAGGGCTTTCGAAGTCGGGCCGAAGAAGTCGACGAACTTCTCCAATCCTCCGCATGCGCCTATGTGTTGATTTCCGCGGCCAAAGAAACTGCTATTGCGGAATCAACATGGACGGCAGGCCGGCTCGCCGACAGAGACCGACCGATCGACACGCTCATCGTCAACCGACTCACTCCAAACTTTGGCGCTGGGCTCAAGACCGCCTCGCGTGAAGCTTCGGCTTCAGCTCTCGATCAAAACCTTGCTGCATTTCAAGGTTTGCGAGAATCCGAACGCGACCTGATCGCACAGCTGGTGACATCGATCGATCACGCAACGGGCCAGAAACCCCAAGTTGTCGAAGTCGACGAAGAATCGACGCCTGTGGCCGACATCGCCGCACTCCGCAGGATGAGCCAACTCTTCAGCTGATCCCGGTCGACCAACTGAGATGAATTCAGTCGTCTGAGACTGGCTCGTCGAGTGCTTCTTCGGCCTCTTCGAGGCTTTCGGTGACCGGGACGATGCGGTCGAAACCAGTCGTGTGAAGAAGCCGGGTGAGTGCTGGGCGGTCGCAGAAGACCGCGACTGCTCCGTCGGCTTCACGAGCTCGACGAATGCCGCCGATTAGCGCTCCGAGGCCTGCGGAATCCATGAACGGCACGTCAGAAAGGTCGATGAGGAGGCGTGAATGCCCCGCCAATTCGGCCAAGGCTTCCCGAAAGGCGCCCACGGTGTAGGCGTCGAGCTCCCCCGATGGACGGCAGAGCGTGTAGTTCTCAGTCTCTTCAAGATGGATCTCGAGCACGAGTTCCGTCCTCCCACTTCCCGGAGCTGTCCCGGTTGCCGGAT
>CALHCB010000094.1 GCA_937930695.1 uncultured Acidimicrobiales bacterium
CCCCACGAGGATGTCGCTCGACTGATCGATCAGTCGAACGACGAGCTGTACCTCTTCTCGAGCGACTACCCCCACGTCGAGGGCGGTCGAGACCCAATCGGCAAATTCGGTCGGGCGCTTGCTGATCAGAGCGAGGAAACTCAGACTCGGTTCTGCAGCGAGAACTTTCTCCGGCTCTTTCCGAACGCTCGGGTCTAGGGAGCGCCGACTGCGTCGTCAACCCATGCGAGATGCATCATCTCGTGTCCACCGTTCGCTCCGAGTACTCCACCAATGGTGCCATCCGCCCAGGGCGCTCCGGGAATCGTGATATCGAGCTGCTCGTCGGACAACGCCGCGATGTACTCGATCGTCTTAGCTCGTGCGCCCGCAAGCAGATCAAGGATTGGCTCCAGTTCGAGGTCGCGCACCTCGCCAAGGTGTCGTTCATTGTCCCGATGGACTTGAGCCAACTTCTCTTCGAACGTCGAGCCCGCAAATTCTCACCGGAGCGGCATCGCCACCGATCGTACTTTTCGCCATTTCGAGGAATGCGGTTTCGATACGGAGCAGGTGTGCCAGATGATCCTTCGGAGACCAAGGAGCGCCGTCGGGATCTTCGCTTGGGGTGCAGGCCGTCGTGAGCACATCAATGTCCATCGCTCGGTACCGGCTCTCTAGTTCGCTTCGCTGCTCAGCCAGTGTTGTGAGAAGAGATGCTCGATCAGCCATCCACGAAGTCTTCCACACGCCGCCCCTTCGGCACGATGAGTGAGACTTCGGCACCACCCAGTTCGCTGCGGCCGACCTCGAGCCGGCCTCCGACTCGCTCGGTGGCGCTCCGAGCGATGTCGAGCCCAAGTCCGGTCGATCCGTTTCGACTCGTTCCACGCGTCACGTCGTCGGCGAACAGCCCCGGTCCGGCATCTCCGACCCAAATCCGGGTATTCGTTCCGTTCGCCTCACATCCGACCGCCATGTTCACACCCTCTTCAGTGTGAGCAAAGACATTCTCGATCAGCACGTCTACCGCAGCCGCCAGCTCGGCGGCGCCCAGGTCGACCCAGCTCGCAGCCGACGGCCAGGCGCAGCTCAGGCGACGATCTTGATCCTCGGCCAACACGATCCAGTAGTCCACTCGCTCCCGCAGAATGGCGGTGGCATCCGAACGTTCAACGGCGTCTGGTCGCAGCGATCGTCGGGCCTCTCGAATAAGCGCGTTCACTTCCGCGGTGACATCGTCAACATCCCGACGAAGCTCGTCGGCGAGAATCGGGTCTGTTGTTTGGTCGACCCGCATGCGGAGCTTCGTCAAAGGCGTGCGCAGACGGTGGGACAGCTCGGCCACAAGCTCCCGCTCTCGATCCAACATCGTTGCAACTTCGTCAGCAAGGTCGTTGAAGGCTCCCGAAAGTAGGACCAGTTCTGCCGGCCCCTCGGGAGCAACCCTGACCGACAGATCGCCTCTCCCCAACTGGCGGGCTGCCTGCGCCAGATTCTCGGTCGGGCGGACGAACGAACGAGCCAAACGATCTGCCACCAACACCGAGAGGGCGAGCAACGCCAAGGCCACGAGTACCAAAGCGGTCCATGCGGTCCATTGCCGATGTCGCAACATCGATTCCGGCACGAACACCCGGATGGCGGACAACTGTCCCGGTCCCGTCGCAACGGCGGCCACGACCTCAACGGCGCCGCCTTCTACTGGACCGATCGAGGAGGACCCGCTGCGCAATGCTTCAGCCAGCCGGCCGGACTGTTCAGCATCGCTGCTCCCGATGGTCCATCCGTCGGAACTCACGATCGTCATCCGACCGCTCTGACCACTTCGAGTGGCCCCCATCGCGGCGACGACTTGGGTGCGATCTGCGCCCGAAACCAGAACCGGCACAAGCGCCGCTGCATCTGCTCGAGCACTATCGAGCGCCTGATCTTCTGCGGTGGTTCGAACCAGGTAACCGAGAGGCACGATGAACGCCAGCGCAACCATCGCCGAAACGGCAAGCGCAACAATGACCAGTTGCCGTCTCATGACGGGTCAACCAACTTGACGCCTACGCCACGGACCGTCTCCAGGTAGACAGGTCGCGCTGCGGTTTCGCCGAGTTTGCGCCGCAGCCACGAGAGATGCACGTCGATCGTCTTCTCGCCGCCGCCGTATGGTTCTCTCCACACCTCGGCATAGAGCTCTGGCCGCGAAACGACCTGTCCGACACGCGATGCGAGGTGAGCGAGCAGGCCGAACTCCTTGCGATTCAATTCAAGACGATCCCCATCGAGATCGACGGTTCGTGCTCCTAGATCGATGGACAGGCCGCCGACTTTCAGCGGCCCAGACGTCTCGACAACCTCCGAGCGCCGAAGCACCGCCCGCACCCTGGCTTCGAGCTCGAGACCGGAGAACGGCTTGGTCACGTACTCGTCCGCTCCGGCATCGAGCAGCTTGACAATTTCAGCTTCTTCGTCGCGAGCGGTCGCCACGATCACGGGGACAGAGGACACCGCTCGGATCATTCCCAACACCTCTGCGCCGTCGACGTCGGGAAGCCCGAGATCCAGAACAACCAAATCGGGCTGGTTGTCCACGACGCTCTGAAGCCCGGCAAACCCGGTGGCCTCCGCCCAGACGCAATGCCCCCGTTCGCAGAGCGCTCGGGTCGCCAAACCTCGAATCGCTGCGTCATCTTCGATGATCACCACGGATGCCATGGATAAATATTTAACTAATCCCCACCCAAAGTCCACCCGTCTAGTGGATTTAGGAGTCATTTAGGGTGATCTTGACCACAGTCAAAGACTCAGAAATGCATCATGGAAGCATGAGGATCCTGGGGTACATCACGTTGTGGGTGGCAGCGAGTGCAACAGCTATCGCCGTCGTGTGGGGAGGCGTCGCCGTCGTCGATCGCCAGATACAGGAGCCACCCTCAGCAGCCGCGATCGATCTGACTCGCGGCGAGGTAGCGGCGACGTCGACCAGCTCATCCGCAACCGCCAGCACAGAATCACCAATCGTGGAGTCGACGAACAGCCTTCCGGTAGAAAGCACGACCACACAAGCGGGCATCGCACCGCCATCCAGCGCAGTAGCTTCGGTCGGGCAATCAGCGGCCTCCAGCAACGCCAGCGCAGGCGCCACCTCATCATCGGTCGCCGCGAATCGGACGTCGACATCGGTATCGGCCACGAGCACCACCACTCTCGCCGCCAATTCAGGGACAAACGCGACCTCGACAACGGCTTCCCCGGCGATCACCGCTGCCCCATCAACTTCGACGAACGAATCGAATCCGACGTCGACGCCCAGCACGACTGTCACCTCGTCATCCACGTCCGCCGCAAGCTCCAGCTCCACCAACACCTCGACAGCACCAACGGTCCCCGCTGCGGCCAGTGAAACCAGGACCTTCTCCCTTGTCGGGGGAACGACAGCGATCCAGTTCTCCTCATCCGGTGTGTCTGTTCTCTGGGCAACGCCGGGACCCGGCTTCGAAGTCAGAATCGAGAACGAGGGCTCGGGAATCAAGGTCGAGTTTCGAGCCGATCACCATCGATCCAGAGTCGATGCCCATTGGTCGAACGGCCCGCAGAGCTCGATCCGAGAAGAACCGCGGGACTGACCGCACCGATCCCAGCATCGAGCAACGCTCTGCAGAGTTGGGAATGTCAGGACGATCCGATGTAGCAATTCGGCTGAATGCTCGGTGTCGCCTAGCGTTCCGCAGATGGAAAAAGCCGAGTTCTATCGTGATGCCCGGACGGACCTCGATGGTCCGCTTCACGGTGTTCGAGTGATCGATTGCACGACCGCGTGGGCGGGTCCGATGGCAGGTTGTCTGCTGGCTGACTTCGGCGCCGACGTCATTCGCGTGACCCAACCGGGCGATCCTGGGATCAACTGGATGCCGCACATTCCAGGAACAACGCAGTCGTTCGCATCAGAGACCGTGAACCGCAACAAGCGAAGCGTCTCGATCGATCTCCGAAATTCCGAGGGCGTTGAGGTGTTCCTGAAGTTAGTTTCGACCGCCGACATCGTGGTGGAGAATTTCAAACCGGGAACGCTCGCCCGCTGGGGTGTCGGCTTCGAGGATTGCCGGGCGGCCAAGAGCGACATCGTCTACTTGTCGGTGAGCGGATACGGCCAATTCGGACCGAAGTCCGCCTCCCCCGGCTATGACCCGGCAGCTCAGGCGTTCAGTGGGTTCATGTCCCAGAACGGCGACCCAGATGGTCCTCCGACCAAGGCACCGACCTTCTTCGCAGACGATCTCGGGGGAATGCACGGCGCGTTGGCTGCCCTCGCTGCGCTCCGCCACCGAGATCAGACTGGCGAAGGCCAGCACGTCGATGTTGCGCTCCTCGACTCGATCCTCTACCAGACGAACGGTCTGCTCACCCTCGGGGCGAAGGGTGTGCGGATTCCCCGGATGGGAAGCCAGGTGCCGGTCGCTGCGCCGGGGAACAGCTATGCGTGCACCGATGGCCACGTGTACGTAGCGCTGCTGCTCGACAGCCATTGGCAGCGTCTGACTGAGCTGCTTGGGGTTCCGCACCTCGGCACTGCGCCGGGCTACTCCAACAACAACGAACGAGTCGAGAACAGAGACGTCGTCGACGGCATGGTGGCGGACTGGTGTCGAGATCGCACCAGCGCGGACGTGCTCGTAGCGATGGAGGAGATCGGCATCGTGGCCTCACCGGTCAACGACTTCGTACAGGCTGCAGCGGATCCCCACGTCCAGGAGCGAGACATGCTCCAAGACACCGAACTCCGAGATGGCAACACCGCCCCGTTACTCGGACCAGCGGCGAAGTTCTCGCGAACTCCCACGCGTGTGAGGACCCCGGCTCCATCGTCAAACCAGCACACAGACGAAATCATGGCCGAACTCGGACTGACCGAGGAAGGAGTCAACGAACTCCGGGCGACGGGTGCCATCGACTAGTCCCGTCGAGAGTGAGTCCGACGAGCTTCGCCCAACGGAACTGACCGCTCTAGGGTCACCACAAGACAGATCGGGGACCCCATGAACTATGAGCAGATTCTCGTCGAGGATCGTGACGCCATCCGGCTGATCACGTTGAATCGACCCGAAAAGCTGAACGCCTGGACGCCGCAGATGAATCGCGAGCTTGTGCACGCGATCAGCGACGGCAACGAAGATTCCGCCATCGGCGCATTCGTCGTGACGGGACAGGGCCGGGGCTTCTGCGCCGGCGCAGACATCAGCGAGGTGTTCGCCAGCCAGATCGACGCGGAGGCTGGCACGGGGACCGCCGACGTCAATGACATCGATGAGGGTCGTATCGACTGGGTCGGCCTGATCCGCTCATCGAAGCCCATCGTTGCCGCCATCAACGGCGCGTCGATCGGTGTCGGCCTCACCCTCACCCTCTCAATGGACTTTCTGGTGGCGACACCTGAAGCGAAGCTTTCGGCCCGATTCGTGAAAATGGGGGTCGTGCCAGAACTCGCCTCATCTCACTATCTGGTGCAGCGGTGCGGATGGGGCATGGCGTCCGATCTTGCGCTTTCTGGACGGATCGTGACCGGAGTCGAGGCGAAGGAGATCGGGCTCGTTGACGAACTCGCTGACGACGTCGTCGCCGCCGCAATCGCTCGAGCATCGAGCTACGCCGAGAACGCCCCACCATCGGTGCAGTTCGCCAAGCAGCTGCTCACCGAGAACGGGACGGAATCCAACCTCAAGCTTGTCCAGAAACGAGAGCTCGAAGCTCTCCATCTCGCCTACCAAACTCCCGAACACCACGAAGCAGTCGCCGCATTCACTGAAAAACGATCGCCCAAGTTCCGCTGATCCCAGATTGGTGGAGCGAAACGGCCGTGTTCGGCCGTCTAACTCCACCAATCCTCAGTAGGTGAGGGGATCTGAGGCGCTCCAGGCGAGCTCATCCTCGCGAATGTCGAGTTCAACCTGCTTCCAGGTCACATGGACTCCGTCGCCTTCTGGGGCGGCATCACACATGAGCTCGAACATACCGTTGTCGGTCTCCTCGCGAGGCCGATTCATCAACCGCATGAAGGCCTCCGCGCACTCGTGGGTCTCGAGCATCCGAGGCTGCCAGCGCCCAAACACGCGCTCGTTGTCGGCGTACTCATCGGTCATGCCGGTCCGGATGAACGGGAAGAGCACCGAGAACGCCTCGACCTTTTCGCCGCTGCGCCCAAGATTGATCTTGAGGACCTTCGGCAACTGCAATACCGCCCAGTTCGAGATGGCGTATCCAGGCACTGCTGCGCCGGGATCGATCGCCTGGCGAGATGAGACATAGACAAATTGCACCGGCTCGTCGTGGTAGACGGCTTCGCCAGCCCAGAGGTGAGTACTGGCAAGGAAGCCATCGATCTTGGTGTCGAGCACCAGCCGAGACTCGTCCAAGTTGTCCAGGAAGTGCTGGCGAACCCGAGCCCGACGAACTGCAGTCGGCTCCCCCTCCACCTCTCGGAGGGCTCGACCAAACGAGTAGCCACTTTCGGTGAGTCCGGAATTGCAGATAACCAAGCTGGGCGGGAGTCCACCCATCTGCTCAATGATGAACCCTCGGGTGGCCCAGAGATCTCGCAAATTTGTCACATCGGCCTGCACAGGAAAGGCGTTCACACCTTCCTCTCGCAACTTGTTCACGAGGTCGAACCCGTCCTCGTAGCTTCGATGGAAATGCACGCCGACCGAAGCGGCGCCGTTCAGGCCAGCAGACAAGGCGAAGGCCTGACCGATTCCACCATCTTTACCAGCGCCCGTGATCAGGACTCGCTTGCCTTCCATCCCGCCTCGAAGCTCTTCGAATCGAAACGCATCGGTGTCGGCGTTGTAGGCCATAAAGGGTCTCCTGAAGTGGCGGTTGGGTCTGAGACGATAGGCGGCGGAACCACACCTGGCCAAGGACCCCGCCAACGGAGCCTTCGCCAGGGGACGTGTGAGCCTGATTGAACTGTGCGATGCTCACGACGGTGGCCGCAGCATCTCCCGAGCGCGGCCAGACGAAAGAATGAGCGTGGCCCACAAGATCCTGATCGTTGACGACGAAGTTCACATTCGAACGCTTCTGGAGCAGACGCTCGAGGACCTCGAAGACCAAGGGGTCGAGATTCTGGTCGCGGCCGATGGAGCCGAAGGGCTCAAGCTGATCGAGGCCGAAAAGCCGGACCTGGTCTTCCTCGACGTGATGATGCCGAAGATGAGCGGCTACGACGTGTGCAAGACCGTCAAGCAAGACCTCGCCATGACCGACATCCAGATCGTGATGTTGACCGCAAAAGGCCAGGCCGCGGACCGTCAAGAGGCGTTGGACGCGGGTGCTGACGTGTTCACCACCAAGCCTTTCGATCCGGACGAGATCGTCGAAATCGCTGTTGGCGCCCTGGGACTCGAAGCCTAAACCCACGAACCACGCAAGAATTTTCGCTTTCTCGCGAACTTTTCGCCGCCAGCTGCCGTCATACATGGTGTGTTGAACGAAGGCATGTCCAAGGACGATTCCGGCGAGCTGAGCCAGCACGCACACGGTCGGTATTCACAGGATTCCCCAGCGATCAACGTTGCCCCCGGGTGGTATCCGACCGGCAATGGATGGCAGCGCTACTGGGACGGCGCCCGATGGACCGAACACCACGCGCTACTCACTCCCGCCTCCATGCCGGGAGCGACCGGCTTTGCGGCCAATGACAACGGCGTCGCCGTATTGGCTCACCTCGGCGCGCTCTTCGGCAGCTTTCTCGTCCCGCTCGTCATCTACCTACTCAAGCGCGACGAGTCGCCATATCTACGCCATCACGCGGCAGAAGCGCTGAACTTTCAGATCACCTTGTTCTTCGGGTTCATCGTGAGCTTCGTGCTTGTCCTCGTGATCATCGGCTTCTTCATGATCTTTGCCCTGATCATCGCCAGTTGGGTCTTCACGATTCTGGCTGCAGTCGCAGCCAATCGAGGCGAGTACTACCGCTACCCGATCAACATTCGCTTCGTCAGTTGAGAACGCTGCGGACCCTGCTGAGCACGTCGACGTTCGGTGCCATCGGCACGATCTCGTAGCGGTACAACGAGTTCGAAAGCGTCTGACCTTGGATCTCATCGAACCGACGCTCTGCGCCCCGCTTCGTCATGAAGAAGAGAGGAAAACCCGCAACATCGCGGACTTCAGATTCGTCGATGCGCGAGTAACAGCGGATGGCGTAGCGCGATTTCATGGTGGCAGGAGGAGGACCAACAGAGCGGGCCAATGAAGAGACTTGCATCTCTTCTGGTGAAATTGGTGGTCTTCGCACAAGTTGTAGACGTCCGAACACTGCAAAAAGTCGCGCTCACGGATCGCAGTCGCCCGACCGCGGTGCGAGCGAAGAGCAGATCGGCATCATGATTCGTAGTGATTTGCCGACCGAACTGGACGCGAAAGCAAGCGCACGACAGGGTGAAGGAATGACGCTGCATCTCGGCATCTCGGCCCTTCCGTTCTCAGAAGCTGCACTGAACTATGTGGTTGAAGCTGAGCAACTTGGCATCGACTCGGTGTGGGTTCCCGAACTCTGGGGCTACGACGCACTCACTCCCCTTGGAGCCCTGGCGGTAAAGACCGATCGGATCACTCTCGGAACCGGCATCGTGCAGATCGGCACCCGCTCGCCTGCGATGTTGGCAATGTCGGCCCAATCGCTTCAGGCACTCTCTGGAGGACGATTCAAGCTCGGCATCGGCACCAGCGGGCCCCAGGTGATCGAAGGCTGGCACGGTGTGCGATTCGATCGACCAGTGAAACGGACCCGAGAGACGATCGAAATCATCCGGCTCGCAACCTCGGGGGAACGGCTCGTCTACGACGGTGACATCCAGAAGCTTCCCCTTCCCGATAGCGAAGGCCGGGCGCTCCGGGCAGGAGCTCCACCGATCGACGTACCGATCTACGTCGCCGCGCTCGGTCCCGCCAATCTGCGTCTCACTGGCGAACTCGCCGACGGATGGATCGGCAACACATTCTTCTGCGACACGTCCGATGTCTTCTTTGATGAGATCTCCGCTGGTGCGGCGAAGAGCGGGCGAACCATTGACGACATCGACCTCACGATTTCGATGAGTTGTGAGTTCACCGACGATGTCGAGGAAGCGGGTCGTCGACACGCCGCTGGTTACGCGTTCACCATTGGGGCGATGGGATCGGCCAAGAGCAACTTCTACAACGACGCGTTTGCTCGCCAGGGCTTCGCCGATGACATTGCCGCAGTGCAACAACTCTGGATCGATGGCGATCGAGAGGCCGCAGGAGCACGAGTTCCCGTAGAAATCGGACTCGGCACAAACCTCATCGGCCCACCAGAAGAGATCAAGCGACGGTTGCGCCAATACCGAGACTGCGGGATCGGCACCGTGCGTGTTGGCCCAATCGGAGACACCCTCGACTCCCAACTCGACGGACTCGGCCAACTCATGGATCTGGTGCGTGAGATCAATACCGAGTCTGACACCACAACCGAATCACCCAATGAAGGATCTTCATGACGCTCAGCATTTCTGTTTCTGTTGGTAGCGCCTACTACGACGGCTCGAATTGGGACGAGGTGGTCGCGTACGTTCAAGCCGCCGACCGGCTCCGCCTCCACACCGCCTGGTCTGCTGAAGCGTGGGGTATGGAAGCCGTCGCCTCACTCGGCTACCTCGCGGCCAAGACCGAACACATCAGAGTTGGCAGCGGCATCATGCAGATCAGCGCCCGTACGCCCGCCACAACTGCCCTGACCGCCCTGTCGATGGCTCAGATCAGCGGTGACCGGTTCAGCCTCGGGCTCGGCGTCAGTGGGCCACAGGTGGTCGAGGGACTTCACGGAGACAGCTTCGCCAAGCCGCTCGGCCGTCTTCGGGAGTACATGCAAATCGTACGAAAGGGAATCGATGGTGAGCGAGTCACCTTCGATGGGAATCACTATGTGCTGCCGCGACCAGGGGGGCAGGGGAAGGCCTTGCGATCGTCCATTCCCCCAAAGCCCGATCTCCCGATCTATCTCGCCACGCTCGGCCCCAAGATGCTCGAACTCACCGGTGAATTGGCTGATGGTTGGCTGGGTACCTCATTCATTCCCGAACACGCCGACATCATGCTCGATCCCATTCGCACCGGAGCGGAAAAGGCCGGTCGGAGCCTGGGCGATCTCGACATCCAAGTGGCGGCCCAGATCATGGTGTCCGAGGACGTCGACGGCTTGCTCGACAAGGTTCGACCCGGCATGGCCTTCACGCTCGGCGGAATGGGTTCCGCCACAACGAACTTCTACAACAACGCTTACAGCCGAGCCGGCTTCGGCGATATCGCAGAAGAGGTTCGTCGCCTGTGGGTCGAGGGAGACAAGGCATCAGCCACAGCGGCGGTCCCAGACGAGCTACTCCTGATGGCCTACCCCATCGGCACCGAAGAGATGGTCAAGGCTCGTCTTCGCAGCTATGCCTCTGCGGGGGTCGACGGACTCCGAATCGGAGCGGTCGGCAAGACGGCCAACGACCAAATCGAACATCTCGAGATGGTTGTCGATCTGATTCGCAGCTCCGACTGAGGATCGGCGCCCGCCAGCTAACCGCAGGACGAAAGCTGCAAATCCGGTGAACTCAGCCCAGCTGCATGGATCCGATCCCGCATCTGAACGATCGCCTGATTGCTGGCCATGAAGTTGACTCGAGACTGGGCCGAGGCTGGCACGGGAACAGAGAGGATGAAGGCAGCAAACGATTGGGCGAAGTCTTCGCCCGGGTTTGTCGCGGCGTACTCTCCGACGAACCCAGCGTCGGATCGACAGCGGCGGGCGGCTTCGGCCGGATCTCGATAGGCCAACTCCAGTGCTTCGATCTCCGGGTCCGGCCAGAACTGATAGGTCCAAGTAGCGAGGTAGTTGTTCCAACCTGCGCAGCCGTAGAGATTCTGATCACCAAGACAGTCGACGGTGGGGACCTTCTCTCCACTCCACACGTTCGATTCGTGACTCGTAAAGACGTGGGCGAATTCATGAGCCATGACCCACCGGAGCGACTGGCTGTGACTCTGGGCAGTCGAACGATTCACCGCGATCATGAATTGTGAAGCTTCACGGTCGAGCTGCTGGGTGTATCCGCCGAATTCGCCGTCATAGATGGCGAAGCTCCGCAAACTCGCCCGCTCATTCGGAGTGGTGATACCAGCCAGCGATTCCCACGATCGGAACAAGTCATCGTCCGGTGCGCCGTAGCAGAGGCCGGCGACCATTCCGTTTTCCACGTTGTAGATCGCGGCGATGGTTCCGTACCCCTCTCCGACGCTCTGTGGATCACACGGATCGAGCGTTGTGAAGTGATCGCCGCCGGCCTGAAGCACGTAGAGCCAGGCGCCAGCGCACAATGCCAGAGCGATCATCGCAAGCGACTGGGGCCGAACGTTCACGCTTCAAGCTTCGACCATTCCTGGCCGACCCTTGAGATCGGCCCGGACGATCAGACCAGAGGCAGAAGGCCAGAAACGATCGGGCTGAACCACCGGGCCCTATGGGTGCTAAAAGAAAGCCCATGACTGACTCTGTCCCGGTCCAGCTCCGCTCCTCGGATTGGTTCTCAAACCCCGACGACCCACTGATGACGGCGCTCTACCTTGAGCGATACATCAACTTCGGACTCACCCGTGAAGAACTTCAGTCGGGCAAGCCGATCATCGGGATCGCCCAGACAGGGTCGGACCTGTCCCCTTGCAATCGACATCACTTGGAGTTGGCCAACCGGGTGCGAGAAGGCATCCGCGAAGCGGGCGGAATTTGTTTCGAGTTTCCCGTCCATCCCATTCAAGAAACAGGCAAGCGGCCGACGGCTGCGCTTGACCGCAATCTTGCGTACCTCGGTCTTGTCGAGGTGCTGCAGGGTTATCCGTTGGACGGCGTTGTGCTCACAGTCGGCTGTGACAAGACGACTCCCGCATGCCTGATGGCTGCCGCCACCGTCAACATTCCTGCCATCGCGCTGTCGGTCGGCCCGATGCTCAACGGCTGGCACAAGGGCGAACGAACCGGATCCGGCACGATCGTCTGGAAAGCCCGGGAACTCCACGCCGCTGGCGAGATCGACGACGGCGGGTTCGCCGACCTCATCGCCACGTCGGTCACCTCGACCGGCTACTGCTCGACCATGGGTACCGCGACAACGATGAACTCGCTGAGCGAAGCCCTCGGCATGCAGCTTCCCGGTTCTGCCGCCATTCCGGCGCCGTATCGGGAGCGAGCTCAAATCGCCTACCGAACCGGTCTGCGGATCGTCGACCTCGTCAAGGAAGACGTTCGACCCTCTGATGTCATGACGCGCGAGGCGTTTGAAAATGCGATCGTTGTGAACTCTGCGATCGGCGGCTCGACCAATGCACCGATCCACCTGAACGCCATCGCTCGCCACCTCGACGTTCCGTTGACGAACGACGATTGGCAGACCATTGGCTTGCCGATTCCGATGCTCGTGAATATGCAGCCCACCGGGGAGTATCTCGGCGAGGACTATTACCACGCCGGAGGGGTCCCAGCGGTCGTTGCGGAACTGATGAACGAGGGCCTCCTCCCCCATCCCGATGCACTCACCGTCAACGGACAGTCCATCGGCGACAACTGCGGGGCAACGCAGAACCAGGACCCGCGGGTCATTCACCCGGTGTCTGATCCCATGATGGAGCGGGCCGGATTCGTACATCTGAAGGGCAACCTCTTCGACAGCGCCATCATGAAGACCAGCGGTATCTCGGGCGAATTCCGAGACCGCTACCTCTCCAATCCCGACGATCCCGACGCATTCGAGGGTCGGGCCATCGTGTTCGACGGCCCGGAGGACTATCACCGCCGCATCGATGACCCAGACCTCGAGATTGACGAGCGGTGCATGCTCATCATTCGTGGCACCGGTCCCATCGGCTACCCGGGCGGGGCTGAGGTGGTCAACATGCAGCCACCTGCCGCACTACTGGTTCAGGGCGTCCACTCCCTTCCGTGCATCGGCGACGGCCGTCAATCCGGAACCTCCGGCTCGCCGTCCATCCTCAACGCCGCACCAGAAGCCGCAGCAGGCGGCGGTCTGGCGCTCCTCCAAACCGGCGACATGATTCGTATCGACCTTCGCGAAGGGTCTGCCAATGCACTGATCGACGAGGACGAGTGGGCAGCACGAGGCGCCGCGCTCGAGGCCGCCGGCGGCTACGACTACCCGCCGAGCCACACGCCATGGCAGGAGATCCAGCGCTCCATGGTCGATCAATTCGACGAGGGCATGGTGCTCAAGCCCGCAGTGCAGTACCAGGACACCGCGCGCACCTACGGCACGCCCCGAAACAACCACTGATCGCCCCCGACGGCACCCGGACCTCGCGCTCGACCGCGAACAGCGTCACTTCGCGTCGCTGACCGCTCCATTTTCGATGAGCGCGTCGATCGCATCATCGGTGAGTCCGCTGTCGGCCAGCACAGATCGCGTGTGTTGGCCAACAGTCGGCGCCGGCCCCCGAGGAGCGATCTCTGCTCCGGAGATTCTCATCGGAATCCGCACTGTTCGGTAGTCTCCCAGCTCGGGGTGAGAAATGGTCGGGAACAGATTGATAGCTTCGGCCTGAGGGTCTGACGCGACCTCGTGAAGGGCAAGAACTGGCCCCCAGATGATTCGATGCTCATCGAAGATCTTGCCCCACTCATCTCGACCTCGAACGCTCAGGGCACCGTCCACAAGGCCGACGAGCTCTTCCATATTGTCGAAACGCCCCTTGACCGTCTGAAGTCGCTCGTCCTCGAGCAGATACTCCAGGCCAATCGCTTGGCACAGGCGCGTCCATGCCGCTTCCTCGGGCATGTTGAAAACGATCCAGTTCCCATCGCCGCAGGGATATCGGTTCGCCGTTGGCACGATCATCTGAGCCCGGGCCCGCCGTCGAACCGGCGCCCGGTCGACTGCGGTGATGCCATAGTCGGTTGCTTGGCTCCAGACTGCAGCTTCGAACAGGGACGTCTCGATGGCTTGACCCTCTCCAGAACGCTCGGCCATACGAAGGGCGGCCAGAATGCCACTCACGAGCGCCAAGCCCGTCGTGTGGTCACCCTGAGCAGGACGAGCCATCGGCACGTCGCCGTCCGCCCCTTCTCGCATCGCGTCATAGAGGCCAGACCGACCAAAAAAGGCGGTCACGTCGTAACCCGGCCGCCATGCTTCTGGCCCCTCGGTGCCGTAGCCCGTGAGGGTTGCGTGGACCAGCGTCGGGTTGACCGCCCACAGTCGCTCTGCATTCAAACCGAACCTCTCTTGACGTTCGGCCAACAAGTTGCAGAGAAAAATATCGGCCCCTCTGCACAACGTGCGGACCAATTCAGCTCCAGCCTCAGAGCCCAGGTCAACGGCGATCGAACGCTTGCCTCGGTTGTCGACATCGAACTGAAAATCGTAGCCCTTCAACGCCCCATCGATCTTCGCCGGACGGCTCGTGCCTCGCATGGGATCACCCGTCAGCGGTTCGACTTTGATCACATCGGCACCCATGTCAGCAAGGATCGCACCGGCACTTGGTGCGGCCATCCAGCTATCGATTTCGATGACCCGTACGTCGTCAAGTGGCGAGCTCATGATTGATCTTCCGTTGTGGTGTAGACGTAACCGCGCAGCCCGGTATCGAGCTTGTCTGGGTCGAAGGACCAGTACTGGCGGATCTCAGAAATCAGCATCTCGTCGAATCGGTAATGTTCGGATCCGCGAAAAACGAACGGCGCGCCATTTTTGGGATTGGTTCCCGTCATGGACCACTCGATCGCCGCGACCTTGTCATCCTCGATGACCGAGTCAACGGTCCAAACCGCGCCCTGCCAGCGCTCCCGCACCTTCACCCACATGGCTCCGATCTCACGAGCCCCTCGGGCTGGCGCCATATTGGTGTCGTAAATGACGGCATCTCGGGTGAAATGGGCGGCGATCTCCTCTGCCGATCCTTCGCTACACGCACGAAAGTAGTCGGTGATGCGCTGAGCTCCCGAGGCGTTCCTAGGCTGAGACGTCGACATATTCGCACCCGGCTTCATCTCACGAGACGCTACTGGCAACCGCACAACGGCTTCTCATTCACGCCACACTGCCTCGCCTCACACCGCTTCACTCGATGTCAATGTCGAGCCGCAAATCGTTCGCCACATCATCAACAACGTCGCTGAGTCCCTCCACGGTCATTCCCGCCGGAAGAACGAGGCCGGCCTCAGCTCGAAAGATTCGCCCGCCTGCCATCGCCCCGCTCTCCACCCGGGTCTCAAGCTCAGCAATGGAGATGTTGCGAGTAGCCAATGCTGCGGACAGCTCATGCACAATTCCTGGCTGGTCCTGCCCGGTGATCTCGAGGTGAGCCGATAGAGCAGCGGCGGCCGCCGCCGGGTCATCGGCGGCTCGTTCTACCGTGATGTCGAGGAGCCCGCGAGCTTCCAGGGGCTGTAAATCCCCAATCAACGCATCGACGTGTGAATCGGCAACAGTGATCATGACGATGCCCGCGAACTTGCCGGCGAGCGAGGCCATCTGGCTGCGGTCCCAGTTGCCGTCGTGACGAACGACGACGCCCGCAAGCGCCTCGACGAGACCAGCTTGATCATTGCCGATAGCGGTGAGCACGAGGTTTGCCATGTGCGGACACTAGGTCACATCAGGACGTGGTTGGACGCCAACCATCCAGCACGCACTGCTCGCCGCACCCCACTCCCCGCCAGTGAGCTCGAAGGTGGTCGGCAACTCGCTGCAATCCGTCCGCCGACGCGGCCAGGTCATCACCCAGATACGCAACATAGAGCGCCTCAACCAACTCGGCGTGGGGCTTCGACGCTGCGGCGAGCACGGCCCGGCCCTCCGCCGTCAACACGGCGTCGACTCCTCTGCCATCTGAGCCAGAAGCTTGCCGTTCGACCCAGCCTCGCTCCTGAAGCCGATTGATCGTCTGGGATACCAACGGTTGGGACGCCACGATCTGTGTTGCGAGTACCGACAAACGCATCGCCCCGCCGTGACCATCGATCCGGACCAGGATCTCATATTCACGATGCGTCATCTCATGGTCGTGACGAAGTTGATCCGCCATGAGGTGATCGAGCATCCGACTGGCATCGATCAATCCGGTCCAAGCCCGGAGGGCGTCCGCACCAAGATGCTTCCCCGTGCCGGCCAGCGCCGCATCGTCTGGTTCGGACCCTGTGCTCACTTGGCCGAAGATACCGCTCAGCGCAGTTCGGTGCGCCAAACTGCAGGAGTGACTGATCTCCCACCCGGCCGCGATGTTGTCTTCGACGACGACCTACGAGCTCGCCTTAGCACCAACCTCTCTCAGCACCAGGTTCGGCTGCACGATCTCGATGGTCGTCGTCATGCTGCAGTTGGCATCGTGGTGCTCGACAGCGATGCGACCGCCCACGGCGAGGATTCCGCTGACATCGATCGGATCGCCGAACTCGAGGGCATCCCGGGGGCGGATCCGGGCAGCGCATTCACCGGCAAGGTCGACGGCACCGCTGGCGGGGCATCAATTCTCCTGACACGTCGCGGGGCGAACCTCTCAGCGCACGCTCGCCAGTGGGCACTCCCGGGCGGGCGAATTGACGAAGGCGAGACACCACTACAAGCCGCCATGCGCGAAGTCCAGGAGGAAGTCGGCCTCGACCTCGACGAAGCTGCTCTTCTCGGCCGCCTCGACGACTACCCCACCCGTTCGGGATACATCATCTCTCCGTTCGTCTTCTGGGCCGGTCATGAGGCCGAGCCAGTCGCGAATCCCGATGAAGTGGCGTCGATTCATCGAATCAGCCTTCGAGAGCTGGGTCGGGCTGACTCGCCACGATTCGTCGACATTCCAGAGAGCACCAAGCCCGTCATTCAAGTGCCGATCGGAGGCGACCTGATTCACGCGCCAACCGGGGCTGTCATCTATCAGTTCCGAGCCGTCGCACTCGACGGTGGCGACATTCGGGTTGATGAGTTCGAGCAGCCCGTCTTTGCCTGGAAGTAGTGCGGAGCTGGCAGCTAGCGCTCCGAGCCGACCGGCTTGGACGAGATCGATACTGGTTGCTCTGAAGGAGTGGCTGCAGCCTCACGGTCAAGGTCAATCGTAAGCATCCCGAGATCCCGCTTGGTCTGCGTAGCCAGCTTCGAAAGGGCACGTCGTTGCATCGGAAGCTGGACTGCGTCGCGCATCGCTCGGGCGACGTCGGCCGGGCGAAGCTGTTTCACAGCGCCGGGACTGTCTTTCAGACTCCACATCAGTTTCCGCAGTCGATACTCGGTATGCACCCGCTCGTGCAGTGCCCGATAGAACTCAGTGGGATACGGACCATCAAACAACATTGCGAGGTCGCTCGAATCCACCCAATGTCTGGTCCGGCCCAGTTCTGCCTCGACCCGCTCATAAAACGGCGTGCCCGGGAGCGGGTACGCCACCGAGATGCCGACGTCATCGGGTCGGGCTGACCAGATCAAATCCAGCGTCGCTTCGATGTCCTCGACGGTCTCTCCCGGATAGCCAAACTGGATGAAGAACGCGATCCGATAGCCGGCAGCATGCACTCGATCTGCGGCCTCCTTGATCTGCTCGACTGTTGTGCCCTTCTCCATCGCATCCAAGACCTTCTGGCTGCCAGATTCCGCTCCGATCCAGACCTCCTCGCAACCCGCAGCGCCCAAGGCCTCGGCAGTGTCCTTTCGGACCAGAAGGTCCGGACGGCTCAGACACTTGAACGGCAAACGCACATCGTGCTCGTCAACCAGGTCAGCGAAACGCTGGATCCACCCCGGCTTGAGACCGAAGATGTCATCCGCGAACCAAATGTGATCTGGTCCGTACATACTCGTGACCTCGACCATTTCCGCAACGACATCGTCTGCCGAGCGAGCGTTGTACCGCTGGCCCCAAATCGGCTTCGAACACCAATTGCAGTGATAGGGACACCCTCGAGTCGTCACGAGGTTCAGTGAGAACCGACCATGGTGTTCGTTCCAAATCTTGCGATATCGATCCACATCGATGAGGTCGCGGGCAGCGAATGGAACCGAGTCGATGCCTTTCATGTTGCGACGGCGATCGCCAGTAACGACCTCCCCATCCGACCCTTTTGTGGAAACGCTGGCGAGTCCAACGATCGATTCGCCCGTTTGATGAGCGTCAAGAACCTCGAGCAGGGCCTCCTCGCCCTCACCAGAGATCACCGCATCGGCTCCCGCGTTCAAGAACACTTCCGCGTTGTCGCTGGCATCAGAGCCGGTGGCGACAACGAGGTCAACCGTTTCCTGCGCAACCCCCAGCATTTCGACCGCCGCTTCCCGCATGCGCGAGAGACACATCTTTGACAGGTAGTTGAAGTTGTCTTCGAAGATCACCGCAGCATCCGGCTCATGTTCGGTGAGCAGCTGGACCCAACCCGCGGTTGAGGTCTCGAGCATCGCGTCAAAAACAACAACGTCGTGGCCGTCGGCTCGCAACATCGAAGCCGCGATGAGTGTCCCCAGCGGCGGATACGGCTGTCGCGCATCTGCCAGCTTTGGATCGAAATGCTGAAAGTAGGAGTGACCAATCAGAATCTTCATCGAGATGCTCTCTCACGCTCAGGTTCGGGCAGTGTCGCCAGGATCAACGGCCGCTTCGCGATCTCTCGACCAGCTCGTCGGCGGCCCAGCACCGCTCGAGCCGTCCCCAGGAGTCCCGTTGGTTCTCCCGTCCGGCTCCAGCCCATCGTTGGATGTCGGCTTCGAAATGACGACAGGTCCTGCTCAGTCACGTAGCCAACGCCTCCAAGTTTGGCCGGGGCCACGGTGTGGAGTGAGCAGGCCATGAATTCTTCGATCATCAGCTGGCCGGCAGCAGGGTCGACGTAGACAGGCGAGTCGAGAATGGCCAGGCATCCGCCTGGCGTGAGAACCCGCACGGCTTCATCGAGCACGTTGCCGACGTCGAGCGCGTAGTGCAGCGAGGCATTGAAAACCACAAGGTCGACAGTGTCGGTGGCAAACGGCAGTCGTTCCATCGCCGCTCTGGCCAACAAGAGTTCTGGCTCAAGTGCTCGGGCTGCGCCGAGACCGTCACCGAAGTCAATGTTGAGATCGATCGCCGCAGCAGACCAACCTCGGTCCAGCATCCGAAGAGCCAACCAGCCACAGCCAGCACCGACATCGACCATCGAGCCAGCTGGCACCGCAGCGATGGCATCAGAGAATCGATCGAAGGACCGGGCTCGCTCGGCCCACATCTCGACCAATTCGCCGCCGAGATCCTCGTACGGAAGTGCTCGAACTGCCTCGGCCGACGTGGGCAGTCGCCCCTCGGCCTGACGAAACCGACCATAGTCAGCAGCAAAGATGTCGAACTTTTCGCGCTCGCCCGGAAGCGTGAGATCGACGATTCCATCATTGATGGGAAACAACGTGCCGTTGTCGCCCTCGAGGACGTCGCCCGTTCGTCGGAGCCGATCGTCGGTGCCGGGCACGGTGAGCGAGAATCGGCCGAGGCCGGGATTGGAGTGGAGCTGCCCTCTCATGAAGCCTGCTCCAAGACGATCACATGGTGATCACCGATGCCGAACCGAGCCGCCGGCCGCTCAGCCCAGCGGTCGAGCCGCCGAAGGGCACTCAGCAGTCGAGGCCGCTCCTCAACGAGTGCCCGTTGTTCAAAGGTCGGCAACGCGGTGCCAATTGCATATGACGAGCGCACCTTCAGCGAACGGGAAACAGCCCGCTCGATGTCTCGGGCAGAGAGGTATCGAACGGGAAGCCCGTCATATCCCGGGACACCGCGGTCGTCCCCCTCCCGCAGATCCAACGTGCGACGTCTCTGCAACAGCTCGCGATTGCGTCCGAGGAGCCCTTGGAAAAGCTCAGGTGGACACCATGGCGCCATAGATACGAGCACGACAGTTCCGTCCGGGGCGAGCGCCCGGCTGATCGCCGCAGCGAACGTGGGCAACTCGGTCAAACAATTGATCACCCCGAAATTTGAAACGATGACATCTGCTTGCTCACCGGCGGCGTCGAGCAAGTCGAGATGATCAAGGTCGCCCTCAACCGTCCTCACCAACTGACTCTTGGCCGCACGCTCAACGCGGGCAGCACACGCAGCCACCATTGCGGGCGACACATCGATCGCCGTGACGTCGCATCCATGAGCTGCGAACCACAACGCATCGAGCCCCGTGCCACATCCGAGATCGAACACGCGCTTGCCCGGGGCAACGAAGGGACGAAGCTCGTCACGAACCCGATCTCGAAAGACGCGACCGACAACAGAGAGCGCGACGTCGTCATAGCTCGACGCGTGCGCGTCAAAGGTCGCGGGCGTTGTCGCGTCGACGAGTGGCGCCTCCGCCATCAGTCCGCTTCCAATCGGGCCTGCCACGCCTCATCAATTCCCGCTGCGTTGCCAACCATGTGCCCCTTGCAGACATCGGCTGAGAACGAAGACTCATCCGGAGCGCCAACTTCAGGTCGCCGAGAAGCAACCGAGCTGAGACGGGCAATCTTGCGACGCATTTCCCACCGTTCAACCCGGTCGAACATGGGGCGACGCAACAACAGTTCGGCCAGAGCGGTGAACCGGGAACGAGAGATCTCCACGGTCCGTGACTGATCGCCCTCACTCGTTGCGTTGGGCAAGAAGTCGAACATCCAGTTGTTGCGTCGTCGCAAATCGCTGCATCGGGCACCATCGACGATCGGCACCATCTGAGCGAGCTCACGGGCGACGTAGAGCGCTCGATCGTCAATGTCGAGTGCTCGCTCACTCACAAGGTAGTTGGGACACAACTCGATGTTCTCTCGTTCGGCGAGCTTCACGAGGCCCACGATCATGAAACGGGTCAGCCACAAACGAGTGGGGGCCGTGATCACGAAGTAGTCGATGTCGTCGTGGTCCGCGACGCTGTCGACGGCCAAGCCACCAGTCACCGCCACCATCCGGACGAACGGGACGCGTCCCATTCGCTTTCCCCAGCGCTGGGCGGCTTCCCACATCTCCTGAGCGCGCTCGTCACGCTCGTCGTGCACCACCAAGACGTCAACCCGTCCTGGTAGGTGCAACAAATCTCCCCGTCGCCCAAGATGGCCGTTGGCAACAAGTGCGCTGGTTCGTTCAGCAACTTCGCTCGCCGCGGCCTCACACTCGACAAGAAAGCGATGCGTCCGGCCGAGCGAGATCGGCATGTCGAACACATCTGCGTATGCCACAGTGGCCACGATCGCGTGGTCGATCTCTGCCTCACGCTCCCGGTTGGGGCGGCGCTCGTCGCGAAGATCGATGGTCAACTCAGATTCTGTTGCCAGGTGCCCCGGCGGCCCAACTAGCTCATCTCCCATGACAGCTCCCTTGTCTCAGCATCCAGATTCAGCGGATCAGGTCCTGGGCCGACAGCGTGACCGATCAGAGCACCGATCTTCGAGGCAGTTCGGTCCCACGTCAGCGGCATCAGCAACTCCCGTGCCTCCGCACTCATCTCATCGCGCCGAATCGGATCATCGAGCAGCGACACCACTCGTTCGATCGCCTGGCCAACGCCGTCGACCTGCATGGCGCTCGCACCAAGGTGATCGGCAACCGACGGAATGCGCGTGGAAACAACGGCTGCACCATGCGCTGCTGCTTCAACGGCAGGCAGGCCGAATCCTTCGGCGGTGGAGAGAGAAACGAAAATGTCGGCCGCTCGATACAAGTCGTGCAGCACGAGATCGTCCACTGGCCCAAGGTCCCGCACTGTTTTGCTGGTTGCCCGGATCGAGCTGCGACCGAAAACGTGGGCAGGTCCATCGAGACCGGCAACAAGAAGTTGGGAGTGCTTGCGCCGTTCTGCGACCAGTTCCAAGACTCGGAGAAGCGCAGCGGAGTTCTTCCTCGGTATTGAGCTGACGAGGCCTGCGACCAATGGTCGACTCGGGTCGAGACCCAATCGGTGCTTGGCCTGAACTCGCGTCCGTTCGACTGCGTTCACTGCGACCCCCGGGGCGATGACGTGAATACGATCCATATCCACCTGGAGCATCGCGGCCAACTCGTTTCGGACCGAGGCTGACACGGTCACGACCGCTTGTGCCGATCGAACCATCGGTGGCATCAGCTTCGCCTGCAGCCGGGCAAAGGCAGGACTGACCGACCTCGGATGGGAGAGCGGCAGGATGTCGTGCACCACGACCACATGATCGGGGTGACGAGAAGGTCCTGAGTTCGCAAGACTCAGCAACGTTCCGGCCTGGGCTCGTCGAGGAAGGCTCCACTGCTCCCATGCTTGACCAACACCAGGGCGGGCCATGCCGGCAGGTGGCGACAAGACCTCCAATCCAGGAAGCCGCCGCGCCACCTCCGTGACATATCGACCCACGCCCCCGGGGCCAGCGGCGAACCCCCGACCGTTCAGAAACGCCGTCATACCGCCACCCCCATGAGGTGGTCGGACATCTCGTCGATGAATCGCTTTTCTCCAAGCCGTTCCGCTCGGATCGAACGATCCGACGGAGCCGACGTGTCCATCAGGGCATCGACAAGTGACTCCACCGATCCATACTCATAGAAGCGACCGCCCGTCTCCGGACCGATGTGGTCAAGCAGGCCACGGGCTTGGGGAGCGACCGACGTCAAGCCGTGAGCGTGCGCTTCGAGTGGAACCAGCCCGAAGTCTTCAGCGCAGGTGATGGCGACACAGCGAGCGTTCTGGTACGCCCAACGCAACTCATCGTCGGATACCGATGCTCGGCTCAACAGGTTTGGCGGTGCGTCAGCCAGCAACGTTCGCCGATGGGGACCGCCGCCAAGGTGGAGAAAAGTCTGGTTCGGCATTCGTTTCGCCGCCTCGACGAGAAGATCCAGACGCTTGTAGCCGAGGGCGCGGCTCACGCTCAGCACGAACCCCGGTTGGGCACCCTCAATAGGAGCGGCTGGGCCGCCCAATTCGAGGGTGGAACACGGGGCGATGACCACCGCCGGCCGCCCGTAGACCGCGGCGATTTCAGCGGCAACGTGATGGGAGTTGGCGATGATGTCATCAGCCTCTGACATCGCTCGCTGGTCAACAGGGGCAAGAACCCGCCGAAGACAAGCCGCAGCCACGCGCACGGGTGAACCCCACTCCGCGAGATAGCGGGTCGAGTCGTAGAGCCAGCGCGCCGGGGTGTGGCAATAGACCACCTTGCGACCGGTCGTGCGTACGTGGTGGGCAAATCCAGCCGAGCTGCAGATCACCAGGTCGGCATCGATCACGGTGGACCGGTACATCGCAGAGAGAAACGGCAACGATTTGCGATGATCCCGGCGAAACCCGCTGAACCGATCGAGCGCCCCAGTACGGATATCGAGATCAGCAAACCCGGCGTGCGTCTGATCGGGGGCATAGACCGAGGTGTAGATGGGAGCCCCTGGATGTGCGTTCGCCAACGCCAACACCACTCGCTCTGCCCCACCGCGGACAGCGAGCGAATCGTGCACGATCGCCACCGAACTCGTCATGCGGACCCCTCCAGGACATCAAGAACTGTGGAGACACTCTCACACGCCGCTTGGTGTCCTCGCACGCGGTCGCCCAATTTCCATCCGGCCGACGAGAAGTGATCGCTGACCACAAGTACGGCCGCGGCGTCCAGCCCAAGCTCATGACACGCTGCAAACAGCGCTGCTGCCTCCATGTCGGTCACCGCGGCACGGGACTTCTGACGATCCAAATCACCACTCGTCAATCGCAACGGTGCATCGGTTGACAACGTTGTCGCCGGTGGACCGAGTGGAGCGAGGAGATTGCTGAGGGCCTCCGACGGTTCGAGGTGGCCTCCGTATCTGGTCGATGTTCCTTCATCGCTGACTGCTCGATCAACCACAACGACATCGCCAGTGCGCAATGAAGGATCGAACGATCCAGCGATCCCGACGATGACAATCCGCCGAGCCCCGAGGTGAGCGAGAAACTCAACGGTCACCGCGCATGTCGGCCCGCCGGGACCGACGGGCTGAACGACAGCACTCCCCTGGCGCTCCACCACTTTTCGGAACGGTGCCGGTTTACGCCGACCTCGACCACGCACATGCGAACCGTCGAACACCAACACCACGTCCGAGGGAACAGAAAGCACTCCGTCCCCCAGCAGCAATTCGGGACGCAATAGCGGTCGACCCGGAATCGGATCGCTCTCCTCAGAGCTCGATTTCCTAGATGCCACGTCGATCCGTTCTGGAGCTGATTTCGTTCACCAATCGTTCGGAGAGCGTGCGCAATCCGGGCGTTCGTCCTCGATCGGCGAACGATTGGAGACGAGCTGCGGTCGTTCGCTCTGCCCGCCGTCCAGTGAGGACATCGCGAACACGGCACAGGGAGATCTCGTTTCCTTCAGTCCCCAATGCGACATTGACCACCAGAGGCCGGAAGTGCGCACCCCATTGCTGTTGGGCGGCCCGGGTCGGGCGAATCGTCAGAACGAACTCCGTCTCGATCCTCGACAGGTCCCGGACTCCGAGCAGATCGCTCGTGAGGTCAACCTCGGCTAGTTCCGGAACAAGCCGCGCCAGCGCAGCAGGTTCGAGCTCGAGATGGTCGTCATAGACACCGAGCGCTCGATCAAGGGCGAGGATCTCGAACGTCCGTGGCGCCCCCATGCTGAGCGGAACCTGAAAGAAGTCAGATGCCTCCGAAAAGTGCGTCCCGGCGGCACCGGTATTGGTGGCCTGGGCCGCCCGCGGGAAGAGGTAGTAGAGGCTGTTTGCAACGAGATACCGAACGGCATTCGGAAACCACTCATCCGGATCAAGTTGATCGAACAATCCGTGGAGGTCTGCCGCGGCGGCAGCATCGACGCCAGATCGATAGCCCGCCCACATGTTCTCGGTCCAGGCCATTCCATGGAACCAAGGGACGCGGGCGAAAAATCCGTCAGATCCGTCAATCACCGGTTCGAATGGCAGCTTTCGATAGCCATCGAACCAGGGAGCAGAAAGACACACACCGGCGACTCGTTGCTCAGCTTCTCCCACCGTCAGTGCTTCTGTTGCCCACTGCAAGAAATGAGGGCCGACCACCAGATCGTCTTCCAGCAACACGACTGACCCGAACCTCGCTGTCAGGTCACCGCAGAAGTGAAAGTGATCAACAAGGCCAAGATGATCATGTTCGATGATCTCAATTGTCCCGTGCTTCCAACGGAACGCATGAGCGACCGAGCGCACCTCATCGTGGCGATCAGCTCCGCCATCGATCGAAATAACCACGTCGACCGAGCCGAGGACCTGAGCCCGTTCCAGAGATGCCAAGAGACGATGCAAGGACTCCGGTCGGGCATATGCGGCAACGACAATGGTTGGAGCAGACACGAAATCCTCGGCGGTTTTGGCAGCGTATTTGAGGCAGCCCGCCTCGTCCCGTAGGTTCTCGGAACGTTCCCCTCAGAGACGCGACGATAGCGACATGGCAACCGGTGCAATCCGCGCAAACACAATTGCGCTCCTGGCGGGGCGGGTCGCTGCGGCCTTGACGGCCTTTGTGGTCGCGGTGATCGCCGCCCGCGAACTCGGTGAAGACTTCGGCCAATTCGGTGCCATCGTCGGAGCGGGATTCGTGGCAAACACGCTCGTCACCTTCGGAACCGACACCCTGATCGTCCGGGCTGTCTCACGAGACCCTCGGGGCTCTGGAGGCGACCTCGCAGCACCAAGTCTCGCCCTCCAACTCGGTCTCGGGATGTTTTTCACGCTGGTTGCTGGCCTGGCGTATCTGCTGGGCATTGCATCTGGGGCAGTGCTTATCCAAGCAGCCTTGCTGGCTCCCCAGGCCGTCATCACCGTCGCCGGCTCAGTTCTCCGAGGCCGCCAGCACATGGTCCAGATGGTGACGGGCAACGCCGTCGGTGGCGTCGTTTCCGTGATCGCATCACTGGCCCTGTTCGCCAGCCGAACGGGCGTGTGGGTCCCAATCCTTGCCCTCGGTGTTGGCCAAGTCGTCACGGCAATGATCAACGGACGCCAAGCTCAACTGAAACTTCGGATCCCGGCATCGACACACGAGATCCGTTCCCTGATCCGGGTCACTTCGGCCTTTGCCGTGATGGTGATCGCCACAACGGTCTCCGGACAGATCACGATGATCGTGCTCGGAGGGTTCGGGGTCGCCGGGGCAGCCGGTTTCGCCGGTGCGATGCGATTCCTCGAGGCTGCACGTCTACTTCCGGCTTCGGCCTACGGGGCCGCCTTCCCTGCGATGGCAGATCGGGTCCATCGACGACCGGCCTATGCCGACTGGTCTCGCCGTCTTCTCTACTACGCCGCAGCGGTGACGGTGACCCTCATTGTCTTCGCTGGTCCGCTTTCGTCTGCTGCGTTCGGCGAGTTGATCCACGGGCCTCGATTGCTGCAGATCCTCGCTCTGGGAATCGTTCCGATCGTTCTCCGTCTGCGACTTTCGTTCGAACTCATTGCCGACGGCAAGGAAGGACAGGTCGCTCGAGCCGCCGTTGCCACAGCGGTCTTCATCGTCGTCGGATCATTCCTTGCCCTCAGCATCGGTCTGGCTTCGGATGACTCCGCCTCGGGAGCCGTCGCCCAGGTCACGGCCGCCGTGCATACCGCAGGCACCGTCCTAAACGTCGTCGTGCTCGATCAGTTCAATCGTCGTTCGAAGAGTTCGAATGCGGAAACGGCAGCTCGGGTGGAACGACATCGATGAAACCACTCAACGGCTCCCAATCGAGACCGTCACGAAGATCCAGCCACAGAACATCATCGCGATCTTTCGACCAGCTCCTGAGCCATTCGTAGTGCTGCCCGTGGATCTCAGCCAGGACGTTCTCGTCGAACCGATCGGTGCCGTAGACCACACGATGGACGTGGTGACCAAGCCGTCGAGTGCGTCGATCGAGCCGCTCCATGCCCGGTCCGAACAGCCACTGCATCGACCCGAGCCATTCGTCGCAGGGCCGCCACGTGATCACGAAGCGGGCATCGGGCAAGACGCTGTCGAGCTCTCGGGCCAAGAACGGGACCGGATTGTCGAAGAACGCGTCGTGGCCGGCCAAGAAGCCGAGGTCGAGCCGTTCCACAGCTCCCACGGCGTCGAGAAGCACGGCTGACGACGGAGCGGAATTGAGCCCAGCGAGAACCAAGGCGTTATGGAGCGACGTCGTTCCTGTGCGCGCCAGGCCAAGCCCAACGACCTTGCGACAGGCGAGTCCATCCTGGGCGGGTCCAAGCGAGGATGTTCCCATAGACCCTCGATCATCGCGCGAAGATGGCGCATCGTGAGACCCGCTCCCTACACCGTGTTCAGGGCGATTGCGTTTCTTGCACTCCTGGCCCCGCTCGATATTGCAATCCGGGTTTCGGAAAGTGGCGCACGACTGCGGCCGTTGATGATGCTCGGCTTCGCGACGGGGTGCGTCGCATGTGCCCGACGACTGCAGGAACCTGGCCGGCTCGACCCCGTTGAATGGGCCGTCGCGAGCTGGATCGCCGTGATTTGGCTCTCTGTTCTCACATCCGCCAACCCGCTCGATGCTGCCGCGTTCGGGTTTCGCTACACGACCTTTGGGCTGCTGGTCATCGCCGCTCGCTCGGTCGAGGTATCAAACCGGCGAAGAATCCTGGAGTACGTCCTCGCGGGCACAGCGGCAGCAGCCCTCGTCGGCCTCGCCACCGTCGCAACGGGCACCGATCCTTTCCCGGAGGCATTCTTCACTGGTGCGCCAACACGGCTCGGCGTGGTTGATCGTCTCACTCGCCCGTGGCCTCATGCGAACGTGGCTGCGATGGCACTTGTTCTCTCTCTTGGCCTCGTTCTGGCGAGTCGAAGTCGTCGACATGCGCTGCCTGCCGCCTTGCTCGGGCTGATTTGTGTGACGGTGACGTACAGCCGAGGAGCGATCATCTCCTTCGCGGTCGCTGCAATCGTTGTCGTCGTGCTGTCCCGTTCCGGTCGTGTGCTCGCCTGGTTTGTCGGTGCCGCATTGCTCATCGTGGCCACGATGTTCATCAGCCCTGGTTGGTCCGGCCGGGGCGTGGAGTCCGACGAATCGGCCTGGTTCGGAGCCGACATCGATCGTCCCGCCGACCTCGTCATTTCCGGGCTAACGACTCCCGTGTCACTGAACGTATCCAATGAGGGGTCGAGGACCTGGGAGGCGGATGGGCCCGATGCGGTCGTGCTGACGGCACGTTGGATCGATGCAAAGCAAGACGTTTGGTTCGAGGAACAATGGCCTCTCCCCGACGATCTCGCTCCGGGATCCGACGTCTCGATGACGGTAGATGTGACGCTCGGAGTCCCGAGCGGCGACTACGAAATCTGGTGGGATCTGCTGCGAGCGAACGAGGCGTACTTTCTTCAGTTCTCGGGACGGACGGCAACCACCTCGGCCTCTGTCACCTCACCTCTTGCGTTCGACACCGCCGAGTCGGTCCCACTCGTCGAACGACCGATAGATCTTCGACGACGACAGCTGTGGACGTTGGGATGGGACGCTTTCGCCACCCGACCCATCATTGGGGTCGGTCCAGGCCAAGCGCCTCAAGCTGTAGAGAACCGCCTCGACGAATCGCAGAACTGGCCTGGTGGCCACGTACACAATCTCGGTCTCGAAGTTCTCGCTACGACCGGGCTAGCTGGGGCCTCAGCCCTGTTGTTCTTGCTGGGCAGTGCACTCGTTGGGACCATCCGTCGAACCGCTGGAGCGCGCCGTGATCTTGACCTCGGGCTGACTGGCTCGCTGGCCGCGATCTTGACCCACAGCTTGTTTGAGGTCCCCTTGTTGTTCCAGGGGACACTCATTCCACTCGCCATCGTTGTCGGGTTCGCCCTCGATCGACCGGACCCTGGCAACACACTCGACGAGTCGGGTCAGACGAGCTTGCGGCCCACCTGAATGATCGACTTTCGCTTCTCGGGATCCGTCACGCTCCGGTGAATCTGGAACCATGCAAACGTTGCGGTGGAGCGAACGAGCTCGGGAAGATCACGCAGATGTGGGCGAACGTTCTGTCGTTCGAACCCCGCGTCGACGAGGCCGTTGCCAAGCAGCTTCTGACAGATCCAGATGTCGGTGTCGGTGAGGTCCTGCGTCTTGGCCTTGGAGAGCGACGAGTTCTTCCCGCCGGCCTCAGTGTCGTGCGACACATAGCTCTCGACGAACTTCGCAAGTCGATCCGCTACTGCGTCCGAATCCGTCCGCAGCTCCTCGAAGTCGACAACCTCGACGGCCTCGGCCGCTTCGGAGTTCTGCACCTCGACGAGCTTGGTGCGAGAAGCCTTCCAGTACAGCGAGGTCACGATCGGGTGGAACTGACGCGGATCGCCATCGCCACCACTTTCGACGGTGAGGTTCTTGAGCGAGCGCATGATCCCTCGAGGATCACGAATCATCCAGACAAAGCGCGCACCCGGCCAGACTGATCGCAGCCACTCGACGTGGAGGAAGTCCTGAGGAGTCTTGTAGCCCCAGTTGCTGCATCCATGGTGCAACGCCAGGCGGGTCATCCACTCTGCGGTGACCTCGTGCCACATCGGGCCCTTGCCTCGGAAGGTCTCGATCATCGCCGCTTCGAAGAAGTCGACTTCGGCGAGCGTCAGATCGGGAGCCCGGAAGTCAACCTCGAACTTCACGCGGGCGCGGGTCTCCCACGCCAAACGATCCATGAACACCTTGAGCTGCTTGTCGCTCAGGGGGCCGTCCGGGTTGATCGCCGCTGCCTTTTGCACGGCGTAGAGATCATCGAAGACGTACCAGTCATCGATCGCCGACAGAACGTGCGCAAGGAACGACGTACCGCTCCGGGGAAGCCCCACAACGATCAGCGGTCGTCCAACTCCTCGTTGGGCAACGATCGACTCCGTCGCCTCAAGGGGACGGTCAAGATGGGGAATATCGGCAAGTACCACGGCACACTCCAAAAACGGTCGCCCCGAGTGCCCGCTCGGACACAGTACGTGATCTCGTGGATCAAATTGTGGATCGACCCAAACTTCCTGAATCTTGAGGGGCTTCCCGCCGGCTCGCTGGATCTTGAGGAGTCGTGCCCGACGGCCTACTGGTGGAGATCTCCCCCACGATCACTGGGATCGAGCGTGGTGAGGGCCACCAGCGCGGCATTGACGATGCTGTCCGCCGAGATGCCAGTGAGTTCGTGGAGATCAGCAATCGTGCCAGACTCGCCGAATCGATCGACACCAAGCGCGAGTTGATGACTCCCCAATGCAGAACCGATCCAGGCCAGGCTGTGGCTGGCCGCATCGTGCACACTGATGACGGGTCGAGCACGCTCGTCCCGTGGTACGAGCCGGTGGAGATGACTCGGCTGTCGAATCACCGAAGCCGACTGCGATGCCGACGAATAGCTGTTGCGCCAACTCTGATAGACCCGATCGGGACTCGTCAGATGAACAACTGATGCTTGCACGCCCTCGTGATCAAGCTGCGCAGCGGCAGCGAGCGCCTCGGGAGCCATCGCTCCCGTGGTCACGATCGTGACGCCCGGCCTCCCATCGTCGGGACGGTCAAGGAGTCGATACCCGCCAGCGAGGACGTGGGAGCGAAGTCCGATCTCCCCGTAGCGCCCCAACGCATCACTGAAAGGTCCCTGATCGATCGGGCGTGTCGACAGTCGCAGATAGCAACTCATCCCCTCGGGTTGTGAGAGTTGATCCAGTGCGTCACAAAGCAACCAATCAACTTCGGTTGCATAGGCGGGTTCTGCATAGTGGAGGTTCGGCAGTTCAGCGCCGACTGATGCGGTGATGGTGGATTGATGCGCTCCACCTTCGGGAGCGAGCGTCACCCCTGAAGGCGTGCCCGTCACGATGAACTTTGCATCGTTGTAGATCCCGTAGATCAAGGCATCGAGCCCCCGAAGCACGAACGGGTCATACACCGTGCCGACGGGCAACAGATGCTGCCCGTGATGATCGTGACTCAAACCGAGTTGACCGAGCAGCATGAAAAGGTTCATCTCGCTGATGCCCAGCTCGATGTGGCGCCCACTCGGCGAAGGAGCCCACTTGAGCAACCGGTCCGCTCCCCCATGGTCGTCGCGTTCTGTCGGGGCAAAGACACCAGTCTTGTTGATCCAACCCCCGAGATTCGTCGAGATGGAAACGTCCGGAGCCGTGGTCACGATGCGCTCACCGACGCCCGCAACATCGGCCAGGCTGGAAAGCACTCGTCCGAATGCTTCCTGGGTCGACGTACTGCCAGACGTCGTTGCTGGTCGTGATGCGATCGGAACCGGGATTTGCGGGCGAGGCGACGCGAGTGCGTTGTTGATGTCACCACCCACCGACGCACAGATTCGACCTGGCCCCGAGGTTGGGTCGAACCGATCGAACTCGCCAGCTTCGTCGAGCCCGACCTGGGTTCGGAACGCATCGACTTGTTCCGGAGTCATGAGCGTCGCGTGATTGAGCGGGTCGCCTGCCATCGGGAGCCCCCAACCCTTGATCGTGTAGGCGAAGAGCACGCTCGGCCGGTCGGCCTCTTGATCGCATTCCGCGAAGCGATCTCGCAGCAAACCAAGATCATGACCGCCGAGGTCGGTGACCAGGGTCTTCAACGCTGCGTCGTCGAGATGCTGAGCGAATCGGCGAACCGCCGGATCAGCACCGTCGAGCAGCTTTGATCGGAGCGCGTCGCCCTCGAGTCCAAACATCGCTTGGTATGCCTCGTTGGGCATGGCGTCGATCCGCGCCCGAAGTGCGTCGCCATCATCAAGCTCGAAGGCGGCGGTCAGCCGTGAGCCGTATTTGGCCGTGGCCACGTGCCACCCCGCATCGGCAAAGAACTTCTGGAGCCGAGTCGCCGCGATATCCGGAATGACTCGATCGAGGCTTTGACGATTGAGATCGACGACCATGGTGAAATTGCCAAGGCCAGCAGTTGCTGGATCTGCGATCGCTTCCCACACATTGCCCTCGTCCAACTCTGCATCACCGACGAGGGCGATGAAGCGCGCCGAGGGTTGGGAGCCGAAATGAGCATCGACGTATCGCCGCGTCAAGGCGGAAAACAACGGTGCAACTGCACCAAGCCCTACCGATCCGGTCGAGAAGTCCGAGACGTCAGGATCTTTCGTGCGGGATGGATAGGCCTGAAGCCCGCCTCGCTGTCGCAGGGTCGTGAGATAGGACCGGTCGAGTTCACCTGTGAGGTACTTGATGGCGTGATAGACCGGCGACGCATGTGGCTTCACCGCAACCTTGTCCTCACCACCGATGTGCCCGAACCAAAGCGCCGTCATGATCGACACCATCGATGCGCATGAGGCCTGATGCCCTCCGACCTTGATCACGCCTGGTTCGCGTCGATTGGCAACATCGACAATTCGGGTTGCCAACCAAAGCACCCGCTGTTCGATTGCTCGCAGCTCATCCATGTCAAGATCACTCATCGTGCACAACACTAGTGATCCCCGGCGTAGCGACTGCATGAACAACCAGTCACATACAGCTTTCCGCTGCCGATTGGAGTGGTGATGTCCCCCGCCCCGACAACCGAACACGACCGCCTGGCCGATTCCGATCGCCGGGGATGGCTGCGTTGGGGGCCGTATCTCTCCGAACGAGCCTGGGGCACCGTCCGAGAGGACTACAGCGCCGATGGCGGGGTGTGGTCCTACTTCTCTCATGACGATGCGCGTTCACGGGCGTATCGCTGGAACGAGGATGGTCTGGCCGGGCTGAGCGACATCGACCAGAACCTCTGCTTTGCGTTGAGCTTCTGGAACGGCCGCGATCCGTTCCTCAAAGAGCGCTTGTTCGGGCTCACCGGCGATGAGGGAAACCACGGCGAAGATGTGAAGGAGGCGTGGTGGTATACCGACGCCACACCGAGTGCCTCCTATCTTCAATGGCGCTACGCCTACCCCCAAACGGAGTTTCCCTACGAAGAACTGCGAACGGTCAATGCCCAGCGCTCTCGAACCGAACGTGAATATGAAATCGAGGACACTGCTGCCTTTGACGAAGATCGGTATTGGGACATCGCGGTCACGTACGCCAAGCAGGACGCGGGCACCATCGTTGCCTCCATCGAGGTCACCAATCTCGGCCCGGATACCGAGACGATCCATGTGCTCCCAACGCTCTGGTTCCGCAACGTTTGGGACCACGAACCGGGTAGGAACAAGCCGGGGCTCCTTCTTGCGGACGGAGCCATCACGTCCGACGATGGCCGCGGCACCACGATGCGCCTCACCGCCAATGGCGAACCGCCCGCCTTGTTCTGCAACAACGAAACGAACACCGACAAGATCTGGGGCTCAAAGAACAAGACGAGCTACCCCAAAGATGGAATCAATGATCATGTGGTCAACGGTCGCCAAACGGTCAGCCCCGCCAAGCGGGGCACCAAGGCGGCGTTCTGGTACCAGCTCGAGATTCCGTCGGGCGCTCGTCGGACCGTCCAACTTGTTCTTGGTCCTGACGTCGAGACCGATGTGGCTCCCGAACGACTCAACCAGATCATCGAGGAACGTCGGCGCGACGCTGACGCCTTTTACGACACGGTGATCCCCGAGCATGTTGGAGCGGAGGATCGGCGCATTGCTCGTGAAGCACTTGCCGGGATGGTGTGGGGCACACAGTTCTACGCATTCGACGTCGAGGCATGGT
>CALHCB010000095.1 GCA_937930695.1 uncultured Acidimicrobiales bacterium
CCCTCCTCGGTTGAGGTACCGCCTACTTGTTGGACAACAACTTGACGTCGTAGGTTGACGCGATGGCAGACGACATCGATTGGGACTCCTTTCCGCTCGCTCGCAAAGGCAATCACTTCCAGGACTTCTCGGAGGGCCAGACCTTTTCGCACCACTGGGGGAGGACATTGACCGCTGGCGACAACGCCGTGTTCTCGACCGCGACCTGCAATTGGAATCCGATGCACCTGAACGTCGAATACGCGAACGCGCATGGACACGACGATGTCGTGGTGAATCCCATGCTCGTGCTCTGCACAGTGGTTGGCATGTCGGTCGAAGACCTGAGTGAATCCGGCGGCCCGTTCCTCGGCATGGAGGACGTCACCTTCCACCGGACGGTCCACCCTGGAGACACAATCACCGCTGCGTCGACAGTTGCCGAGACTCGTGAGTCTGACAGTCGCCCGCGGGAGGGCATCGTGACGTGGCACACCGAAGCACACAACCAGCGAGGTGAGCTCGTTGTGGACTACCGGAGAACCAATCTGGTGGTCAAGCGGCGCGAGACGAATGGTGAGGCCGTCTGATGCCCCGCCAGATGCTTGACCCTCGCCCGCCCATTCCTGCTGCCTACCGGACCGACGAGCGCATGGCGATCCAAGAGATGGCCCGCGACTTCGCGATGAACAAGGTGCTGCCCGCAGCCAACGAACTCGATCCCGAACACGGGATGATTCCCGATGAACTTCGCAAGGAAATGGGCGAGCTCGGATTCTTCGGCATCACGGTTCCCGAGAAGTACGACGGGCTTGGTCTCGGGGTCTTCGAATACGCATTGATCACCGAAGAACTTGCCCGAGCATGGATGAGCGTTGCGAGCATCATCGCTCGCTCGGCCCTGGCCTCTGCTTTAGATCCGAGTCAGAAGGCCAAGTACTACGCACTCGCAGCAAAGGGCGAATGGCTCGGCAGCTTCGCAATGTCGGAGCCAGATGCAGGATCGGACATTGCTTCGATTCGCACTCGGGCCGAGAAGGTCGACGGCGGCTGGGTGCTCAACGGACAGAAGATGTGGTGCACGTTCGCCGATCAGTCCAACGGAATCTTCGTCGTCGCCCGAACGACTCCCTACGATCCCGAGAACCGCCACAAGGGCATTCGTCGTTTCATTCTTCACAAAGAGCCCGGTGAGTTTCCCGACGGTTGTACCGGCAACGCGATTCGAAAGATTGGATATTTCGGCTGGAACACGTTCGATCTGTCGTTCAACGATTGCTTTGTTCCCGACGACGGATTGATTGGGTATGAAAGCGATCGCGGCGAACAGGAGAGCGATGGCAACGAGGGATTTATTCGCGCCGCGAAGTCGATGACCATCCCGCGTATTCACACCGCCGCTCGATCCATCGGTTTGGCCCGAGGTGCTCTTGAAGACTCGGTGGCCTATGTGCAAGAGCGCGAACAGTTCGGACGTCCGATCGGCGACTTCCAGGTGACGCGCTTCAAGATCGCCAAGATGGCAGCCGAGATCGAATCTTGCCGTGCCCTGATGTATCAGGTTGCGACCAATGCGGACCTCGGTGGCTACGACAACTCCACCTCGCCCGATATGGAAGGGGCCATGGTGAAGTACATGGCAGCGGAAATGTCTGAGCGGGTGACAAGTGAGGCCCTCCAGATCCATGGTGGCGCTGGCTACACAACAGACTTCCCGATTGAGCGTTATTGGCGCGACGCTCGCCTCACCAAGATTTTCGAGGGCACGAGCGAGATCATGTTGCGTCTCGTTTCTGATTGCCTGCTGCCCCCGACCCCCCATCGCTAGGAGAAGTACGACATGACAACGACGAAGCTCACTGGCGATGGCAACTGGTTCGAAGATTTCACGATCGGCCAGCGGATGCGACACTTTCGCGCCGCGACGATCGACGAAGTCGAAAACAACTTCCTCACCAAGCAGGTGATGAACACGGCGCAAGGCCACTGGAACGAGGAGGCGATGGCCGGTTCGCCACTAGGCGAAGGTCGGCTGGTGTTCGGTCTGATCACCGGCTCGATGACGGTCGGACTCACGAGCCAGGACACCGCCGAGAACGCTTTGGCCGAGGTCGGATTGGACAAGGTCCGGTTCAAGAAGCCCGTGCACCACGGCGACACCATCACTGCCTACACCGAGGTGTTGAGCGTGACGGATGCTGATCGCGACGACGCGGGCCTTGTGCGGTTCAAACACTGGGGCCGCAACCAACATGGTGATGTCGTGTGCGAACTCGAGCGAACCGTGCTGATCAAGCGCCGCTCGCATTGGAGCAACGGGCCACATGGCCAGTAGCGAACTCACCGATACACCAACGTACGAAAACCAAGCGAGGACCTTCTGATGAGCAGCTATGAACGCCCAAAGTACGACCGGATTCGCCGATCCGAACTGTCGACGCCAGGCCATTCGGAGAAGATGATCGGCAAAGCGGCACAGAGCGACGCCGACATGGTCTTTCTCGATCTGGAGGATGCCGTGGCGCCTTCGGCCAAGGTCGGGGCTCGCAAGAACATCATCGCCGGTCTCAATGAACTCGATTGGGGTACGAAGACTCGTTCGTATCGAATCAACAGTGTCGACACCCAGTGGTGTCATGACGACATCGTCGAGGTCGTCACCGGTGCAGGCGCCAACATCGACGTGATCATGGTTCCAAAGATCAAGGGCCCGCGAGAGGTCTGGTTTGTCGATGATCTCCTCACCCAACTCGAACTGAAGCTCGGCCTGGAAGTTGGCCGCATTGGCATCGAGTGTCTGGTGGAAGAAGTCGAAGCGCTCCAGACCGTCGACGAAATTGCACAGTGCAGCCCGAGGCTCGAGGCTCTCGTGCTCGGTGTCGGCGACCTCTCGGCAAGCCAGGGAATGCGCCTCGGACACATTGGCGTGACCGACGGAGAAAATGCGCTGCGCTACCCCGGCGACGTCTGGCACTACGCCCGCCATCGGATGATCGTGGCGTGCCGGTCCGCGGGTATCGACGCCATTGACGGACCGTACGCGAACTTCGCGAACGCCAGTGGCTATGAGCGGAGCGCCGCGACCTTCTCGATGATCGGCGGCGTTGGAAAGTGGTGTATCCACCCGAGCCAGATCGAGATTGCCAATCGCGTGTACGCCCCGAGTGCTGAAGAGATCAGCGAGGCTCAAGGAGCCATCAACGCGGTCACCGAAGCCGAGGCCAAGGGCGAGGGTGCCGCGAACTTCAACGGCGTCATGATTGACGCTGCCACCACGCGGCTCTTCCAGGTCACGCTCGACCGGGCCCGTCAATGCGGGATGATCGACTGAGACAGCCGATCATGCAATGCCTGCGGTGAACGCAGCAATCACGGCTTGCACCCGATCTCGAACGCCCAGCTTGGCCAAGACCCTGGTGATATGGGTTTTCACCGTGGCCTGGCTGAGAAAGAGGCGCTCGGCAATCTCTGCATTGGAGAGTCCACTGGCGAGGAGCTTCAACACTTCGAGCTCTCGATCAGTCAGATCCGAAATCCCCTGCACTTCGTGGCTTCGGATGGACGTCTGCGCCTTGTCGAATACCGTTCGGAGAAGCGACGGAGCGAGCACGGCGTCTCCATCGAAGACAGCTCGGACTGCGCCGACGAGCACGTCGGCGGTGGCGTCCTTCAGAAGGAATCCTGAACATCCGACACTGATAGCCCGGGCTACGTATTCATCTAGTCCGAACGTGGTCAGGATGACAATCTTGGGTGGGTCTGGCTGGCCAAGGATCTGCTCCGATGCAGCCAACCCATCCACCTCTGGCATGCGGATGTCCATCAGTACGACGTCGATGGGGCGAGAGGCGCATGCGTCGATGATCTCCTGGCCGTTCCCGACTGAGGCCACAATCGACATGTCGCGCTCGTTATCGAGGATGAGTTCGAAGCCGGTTCGAATCATCGGAAGGTCATCGGCGATGCCGATTCGGATCATGGCGTCCTCGTAGAGTTGGTCGGAAGACTGACGTTGACAACGAATGCGTCGCCGGTGTGGTCGGTACGGAACGTTCCTCCGAGAACAGTCGCACGTTCAGCCATCCCGCGCAGGCCGATGCCCAAGGTGAGCGGTTCTCGTGCTTGCGAGGTGGTGTTGGACACGTTGATCTCCAAACGCGCAGCTGCGCAGAAGAGGCCTACCTCGATTGTGGAATTCTCTCCGCCATGTTTGACCGCGTTCGTCAGACACTCTTGAACGATTCGATACGCGCTCCCCATGATGATTGCCGGTGGAACGTGATCGTCGCATCCGTTCTCGGAGAGTGTGACGCTGGCACCAGCTGCTGCCAGGTCGGTCACGAGTGCCCGGAGGGAGTCCATATCGGGCGACGGCGAGAGTTCTGCTCGTTCAGTCGTGCGCAGTCCAGCAAGGACCTGACGCGTTTCGTCGAGTGATGATCGAGCAACGTTTGCGATGTCGGTGATCGCTTCTGCTGCGACTTCGGGACGTTGGAGGGCGACTCGATCAGCGGCTTCGGCCCGGACCGCGATTGTTGCCAACGTGTGCCCGATGACGTCGTGGAGCTCACGTGCGATGGCCGATCGCTCTTTGGTGATTGCGTTCCGCTGTGCCTGCTCGTAGTGGGTCCGTGCTTCGGTCATCTCGGTTGCTACTTCGGCGGCGCGCTTGGCCTGACGAGCTGACGTGAGCCCGAGGGCAACGGCGGTGGCGCACGTCAACGCGACGAGCGGAACTTGGTAGATCGAAACGTCCTCGGCCACTCGAAGTCCGACAGCTGTCATGACTGTCAGGACGATGCTCGACGCGACGGCCGTCTGCAATGCTCGCTGGCTCCCGTCGCTGGCACCCGAGTACAGAACGACCACCATGGCCAGCAGAAATTCAGGGAGATCAGCTACCCAGATGAGGATCTGGGCTGTGGTGGCCACGATGGTCGCGACGACTGGATGTACCCGCCGAACTGCAACAGTCAGCGATGGAACGGCGATCAGCACCCAGTGCCACCAGCTGTCAGGGACAACCATCCCTGGTCTGGCTTCATCGCCGTACAACCCGGACAGAACAGCCACGACGAAGAGACCAACACCGAGCCCAACATCGATCTTCGTCGGTGTGCCAATGGAACGGGTCACCTGATCGGCCGGCGTTGGCGACTGATCGAGACCAATCCGAGAGAGGCGAAGATCAGGCTGATTCCGCTGGCGACTGTTCGAGTGATGTTCCAACGCTGCCACTCTTTGGAGTACTCGGTCCACATGGTCTCAGCGTCCTCGACAGACGCGGGGACGACCATGTCTGCCAATTCCTCGTTCAATGGCACGTGGATCGCCATCGTGAGCACCAGTCCTCCGATGATGTACACCAGTCCTGCTGCGAGGAAGTAGCGGGTCGCTTGTGTCGAATTGTCCCGGCGGGCGGACGCCGCGGCGGCGAAGAGCGTCAAGGGTGTGAGGAAGAACGCTGGGAAGAACGCAGCGTTTCGAACGCCGGAGTTGACGGCTTGCATTGCCTCGATGGCCACTCGGGGATCGGCGTCGTCGAACGCCCACATTGTCGAGCACACCCAAGCGTAGAAGAACCCGAAGATCGCCCCGGTAAAGATGATGCTGATGATTGCAGGGACCACCGTTGCATCGTGTGGCGTCGTGGGCGAACGACCAGGGGAACAGTTGCATTCGCTGGAAAGTGTCGCGGTCATGATCGGGACTCCTCGTTCTACGCGACACGACGTGTGTCGTCGCTTCTGAACGTAGAGAAGGGTTCCTTCTTGAGAGTCAGCCAAAGATCGTTTGCACCGTCATCCGAACGTCTCGTTGGCGCTGATTCGGTTGTTCCAAACTTTTGTTTCTGTTGTGTGAGGTGGTTCACAGAAGGAGCGGTGGTCGTTCGTTCATGGTTGTCATATCGATCAAGTCGATCGGTACTCAACAACAAAGGAACCAATGACATGTTCAACTTCTCCGAAAAGATCTCGAAGTCCACCAGCCCCTTCAAGGCAATGGCCGCTGCGGCCGGCATCGCCGTTCTCCTCGGCGCTTGCTCAACCCAGACCCCAGTCGCCGCTCCACCAACAACTGAGGCACCAACCGTCACGGTTGCCGTCGACCCGCCGGTCACCGTGGCACCTCCCGTCACCGTCGTTGATCCGCCGACGACGCAAGCTCCAAAGCCTGCTGTGCCTGACTACACCGTGGGTGTCTGCGGTTCCGGCAATATCTCGGATGGTCTGGAATATCAGGTGATCAACATCAAGGACAACGATCCCGACGGTGGACTGGTCTTGCGTCAGGCTCCGAGTTACAACCAGCCTCGAATCACCACGATCAGCGAGTACTCGGTCGTGTGGAGCTACGGAACCTCAGACAGCTGCGCCATCGATTCCAAGGGCCGCACCTGGTGGTACATCGATGCACCGGGCGTTGCTTCGGGCTGGGTCAACTCGTACTACCTCGGCATCTACAACTTCGATACCTCCGATGGCGTCGTCGTCGACCACGGCGGCGAGATCTGGGTTGATGACGCATACCTCGACATGGAGTACGCCTGCCTCAACGGCGTCACGGACTGCACCGAGTTCTACGCAACGTACGGTTCTGGCGACTGAGCAATCTGACGCTCGACCGAACGACCCTGCCTCCGGCCTCATTGGCTGAAGGCAGGGTCGTCGTCGTTTTCGAACTCGTTCTGGTCCGCTCTTGCTGCCCATGCGGACCCACCCTGGGTGGTGGGGTAGGTTCCCGAGATGGCCGACGAGTTGATTCTGAACGGATTTATTCAGTGCTCGCCGAATCATCAGATCAAGGGCATGTGGAAGCACCCACTCGACGAAACGTCGCGTGGATACCGAGATCTGAAGTGGTGGATCCGCCTTGGTGAGCTGCTGGAACGGGGCTGTTTCGACGCACTGTTCTTTGCCGACGTCCATGGCACCTACGACACCTACGGCGGGAATCGCGATGCGGCCGTGCGCCACGCGGTTCAGTTTCCTGGCATTGATCCCACTGTCCTTATCCCGGCCTTGGCGGCGGCCACAGACCACCTGGGGTTCGGCGTCACCTATTCGACGACCTACTTCCCTCCGTTCCAGGCAGCCAAGCTTTTCTCCACACTCGACCATCTGACGGACGGTCGAATCGCCTGGAACGTCGTGACCTCCTACCTGCCCGATGCAGAGCGTCAAGGCTTGGGCGTGCACCTTGAGCACGACGAGCGATACGACCGGGCCGACGAATTCCTCGACGTTTGTTACAAACTATGGGAGCAGTCATGGGAAGACGGCGCCATCGTGCTCGACGCAGCCAACGATATTCACACCGATCCCAGCAAGATCCATGAGATCGATCACCATGGACGTTGGTTCGACGTGCAAGGTCCGCACATGGTGGAGCCTTCCCCCCAGCGGACGCCCGTCATCTTCCAAGCCGGGTCATCGGCACGCGGCATGCAGTTCGCAGCCCAGCACGGCGAGGCGGTGTTTGTCGCTTCTCCCCAGGGAGCTGCAGGAGCTGAGCTCGTCACGAACTTGCGTGAGGCCGCAGCGAACGCCGGCCGCGATCCATCGAGCATGAAGATCATCCACGCGACGCGTCTGATCGTCGCAGAGACAGATCAGGAAGCGCACGCGATGAAGGCCGAGTGGGATCGCAATTTCAGCGTCGAAGGATTCCTCGCACTGTTCGGCGGTTGGACGGGCATCGACCTGGGTGGTCACTCCCCGGACACGCCCATCGCGTCGATCCCGGCGACCGCGATGCGAACGTGGGTCGAGCGCTGGCAGCGTGAAGACCCGAATCATGAATGGACCGTGGGCGATCTCGCTCGTCGCCTGTCCGAGGGCGGGGCAGGCACCGCGTTCGTCGGGTCGGCGACGACGGTGGCCGATCAACTCGAAGAGTTCGCCGAGACCACCGGACTCGATGGTTTCAACCTGATCACATCACCTGTGCCGTGGGGGCTCGAACAAGTCGTTGATCATCTCGTCCCTGAGCTTCAGCGCCGCGGCCGGTTGCGCACGGAATACGAGCCGAACGAGACATTGAGAGAGCGATGGTTTGGCCGAGGCGCAACCCATCCCCGTTCGCAGCCCTGACCATTGCGTGCGAAGCGACGGCAGTAAGTAACGTCGGTTCGTGAAGAACTTCAAGGGATGCACGGCCGTAATCACAGGAGGAGCCGCAGGCATTGGCTTCGCAGTCGCTCGTCGACTCGGCGAGGAAGGTGCGAACGTCGTTATCGCCGACATCGAAGCTGACGCGCTCGATCGTGCCGCGACGACGTTGGACAATGCGGGCATCCCGGTTGAGGCAGTCGTTACCGACGTGGCCCAGCGCGACCAGATCGTGGCGTTGGCCGATGCTGCTACGAGCCGATTTGGCGACATTCACTTTCTACACAACAACGCTGGCGTGACGACTGCCGGGTTGGCAGAGGAGCTCACGGACGCCCAGTGGGACTGGGTGATGGGTGTGAATCTGAACTCGGTGATCTGGGGGTGTCGAGAGTTTCTTCCGCGCATGAAGGCACACGGTCAGCCCGCCCACATCGTGAACACCGCGTCGATGGCGGGGATGTCGGGAGGTCCGTTGATGGCTCCCTACTTTGCATCGAAGTTCGCCGTCGTTGGTCTGAGCGAAGGTCTGTGGCACGAGGCCAAGGTCAACCAATCAAACGTTGGGGTCTCGGTGCTCTGCCCAGCGTTCGTTCGCACCGGTATCGCCCGCTCGGATCGCAACCAGCCCGATGGTATGGGCGGCTGGATCCTCCAGGGTTCTGATCAGGCATCGCGCTACGGAGAATTTCTGACCGCCGGTGTTGACGGCGGCATTGAGCCTGCGGAGGTCGCAGGCAAGGTGTTGGAGGCGGTGATCGACGAACGGTTGTGGATTCTGACCCATCCCGAGTCGGGACAATCCGTACTCAATCGAGCCGAGGCCATCGCCGGTTCTGGCATTCCAGCTGAGGTTCGGCGCCCCAACAACTGAACGATCGACCGCTTGATCGGGGCCGGACTGATCCATCCGGCCCGAACTAGGACTAGACCAGTTCGGGTTCGAGGTCCGGATCATCCAACGGGTCAATGTCGCCAGCGGTTGCGTTCGGCGGCTGGTGATGGCCACCTTCGACGTTGAGGTTCGGTAGCAGCCGATCGAGCCATCCTGGAAGCCACCAATTGCGAGCACCCAAAAGCTGCATCGTGGAGGGGACCAGGAGCATACGGACCAGCGTTGCGTCGATGAACACTGCCATCGCCAAGCCGAGACCAAAGAGCTTGATGATTCGGTTGTCTTCGAAAATGAAGCTCCCGAACACCACGACCATGATGGCGGCCGCTGCGGTGATCACTCGGGCGGTCATGGCGAGACCATCGGCCACAGAGTTGACCGGATCGCCGGTGCGTTCGAACTCTTCCTTGACCCGTGAAAGGAGGAAGACTTCGTAGTCCATGGAAAGACCGAACACGATGGCGAACATCATCATCGGAATGAACGGTTCGATAGGGGCAGCTTCGATGCCGAACACGCCGCCGAACCAGCCCCACTGGAACACTGCGACGACGATGCCGTAGGCCGCCCCGATCGAGAGCATGTTCATGATCACGGCCTTCAAAGGAACCATGATCGAGCGGAACACCGCCATCAGGAGGAAGAAGCTGAGCGCGAGCACGACGCCGAAGAACAGCAGGATTCGGCCGCTCAGGAAGCCGGTGAAGTCGATGTTGGCTGCGGTCAGTCCTGTCACCTTTGGGCTGAGTTCGGTTCCGGCGACCGCGGTTGGAACGACCTCTTCCCGGAGCGTCTTGACGAGTTCTTCGGTCTCGATGTCCTGGGGAGCGGTGGTTGGCTGGAGCTGAATCATGGCGGCCTGAGGGTTGGCCGGATCATTGGGAAACGGGGGAGAGGCAAAGGCCACGCCCTCGGTGGTGTTCAGCGCCGTGGAGAGCGCACCGAGTGTCTCAAGATCTGCAGCTGAGCTGATCTCGGTCACAATCAGGAACGGGCCGTTGGAGCCGGGGCCGAAGCCTTCAGCGAGAATGTCGTAGGCCTTGCGCGTCGTGGTGTTCTCGGGGAAGTTGCCCTCGTCGGAGAATCCCATGTTGAGCGACAACAGGGGAACAGTCAGGAGCAACAACAGCGCAGTTCCACCGATGGCCCATGCCCACGGACGGGCCTGCACGGTGCGGCTCCATTTGTACCAAATGGTGTCGCGGATCGCGACTTCCCTACGGGCGGGGAGTTCCTTCTTCAACGGTCCAGCAAACGGGAGGTACCCCGCAATTGCGATGACCAGAGCCAACGGCAGTCCAATCAGGAACGGCTGGATGCTGAGCCCGAGTCCGAGCAAGGCAATGGCCACAAACCCGGCAGCGATCATGCCTCGCCAGCGAGTGACGTTGACTTTCTCACGAACCAAGCCGAGGGCTGCGGGGAGCAGTGTGACCGAAGCGGCCATGACGATTCCGACCGTGATTGCAGCGCCGTAGCCAAGGCCCGAGATGAAGGGCAGCCCGACGAGGAGCAAGCCGAGAAGCGAAACGACGACGGTTGCACCGGCGAAGATCACTGATCGGCCAGCGGTATCGATCGCTACTGCAGTTGCGCCCTGGGGATCAAAGCCTTGACGAAGCGCTTCGCGATAGCGGGTCACGATGAACAACGCGTAGTCGATGCCCACGCCAAGGCCGATCATCAGGCCGATCGTGCTGGCGAAATCGGGAACCGATGTGATGTTGGAGAGCAGGGCAATCGAAATACCGCCGATGCCAACGCCGAGGACGGCGACGCCGATGGTAGTGCCCATGGCGACAACTGAACCCATGGCCACAATGAGAACGACGACGGCGAAGGCCAGACCAAGTAGCTCAGACTCCGGTGGTTCGAATTCTCCGAACGCGGCGCCTCCGATCTCTACTTGGAGACCCTCGATGTTGCTCAGTTCACCGTCCAGTACGCGGTCGTGGATCTCCACGCCCATCAGTGCAGCGGTTGTTTGGTCCGTCGTTTGCGGGACGCTTATTTGGGCAAAGGCGATCTCGCCGGTCGGCGAGATCTGACTCTCAGCACCGGGAGCGTATGGGGTCCGAACCTGCAGGCCTTCGAACTCTTGGCCTTCGCCGGACTCGGCCATCAGTTCTTCGATGAACGCGGAGACTGCGGTCTGAACCTCAGGGTCTGCGACTCCCTGATCGGCTTTGATGACGATCGTTCCCTGCAGGCCAGACCCAACACCAGCGAACGACTCGTCGATGATCGCAAAGCCGTCAGCCGACTCTGACTCGGGGATTTCGAAGCTTCCGTCGTAGGAGGGGCCAATGGCTCCGAGTGATCCGGCAGCAATGAGGAGGATGGTGAACCAGCCTCCGATGACTTGCCACGGGTGTGTGAAACACCAGCGTCCGAGCTTTGCGTACATGGGGGTTCTCCTGGGGCGGGCAGGTGAGAAACTTCGAAGCCGAAAGCAATATCGCTACGACACCGTAGTGTTTATAGAATCAGCGCAGCTTGGGATCAACCTCTTTGACAAGAGTCACACCAGGCCCGACCGCAGATGGCGTGAATGCGTCACCGGCGCAAGGTGTCGACGCAGATGTGAGGGCTACGATGAATGACCCATGCCGCGACCTCTCAGTGCGAAGGCACGAGAAAAGGCGATCATCGCCGCTCAAGAAGTCATCGCTCTCGATGGAATCGAGGGCTTTACGGTTGATGCCGTCGCCAAACGCTCGGGTGTGGCGAAGACAACGATTTATCGCCATTTCTCGTCAGGTAATGAGCTGCTGATCCACGCCGTCGATTGCATGGTCCAGCCGTTTTCGACTCCAAACACTGGGTCGTTGGTCGGTGATATCGATGCGTTCATGCGAATGGTCCTGCCGATTCTCGATGATCACGCAATGCGTCGCACGATGGTTGGTGTCATGGCGGCGTCGATTTCTGACCCCGCGCTGAATCGAGTTCACCAAGAGATGATGGAGGAGCGCATGATCCCCATCAAGACGATCCTGGAGTTGGCCCAAGGCCGGGGTGAACTCGATCCTGAACTCGATCTGAACTTGGCTCTCGACTTCGTTGAAGGGCCGTTCTTCTTTCGAAAGCTGGTCCGACAGGACGCGCTTGACGACGGGCAGATCAGGGTGCTGGCCGAGATGATTGCGGGCGGGCTACGGGCTCTCTCGGCACAAACCGATCCGGCCAGGTAGCGCTTCTAGCCGGCGACACCAGCCGGCCGAGCATCGGCGATCACCGACACGCGTTCGCCATACCGAGAGTTCGGGTGGTAGTCCCATACGGCGTGATGCTGGGTACAGCGGTTGTCCCACAGGGTGAGGGTGTTCGGCTCCCATTCGACCCGTGCATGCAACCGGGGGGTGGTGGCGATCATGTCGAAAAGTGAGTCGAGCAGCGCCCGGCTCTCCCAGCGATGCATTCCTTTGATGTGGGAGGTGAATCCACTGTTGACGTACAGGACCTTGCGACCAGTTGTCGGGTGGACGGCGATGACGGGGTGCTCGTTGCGTGGATACCCACCCTCGGGTGGCATCGACTTGTAGGCACCAACGTAGGGAAGCGCCCCGTCGTGTACGGCGGTCAGACCTTCGAGAAACGACTGCATCGGCGGAGACAACATCTCGTAGGCGAGGTACATATCGGCATACAGGGTGTCGCCGCCACCACAGGCTGGCGTCTCGGTGATGTACAAGGCCGAAGCCATGGGTGGAAACTCGTCGCAGGTGACGTCGGTGTGCCACGCATCGCCAGCGGTGTAGGGCGAGTCCGCTGTCGTTTTGACGATCAGCAGCTCGGGATCCTGATTTCGGGCGTAGTTCATTGGGTGCACGTGGATCTCGCCAAGCGAACGAGCGAACGCCTTGTGGGCGTCGCGATCCAGTTGCTGATCCCGAAACACGAGCACGCTCCAGTCCGCCCACGCTCGCTGCAGATCTGCTTGCTCGGCGGCAGAGAGTGGACTCGAAAGGTCGAGCCCATCGACCTCTGCCGCGAGGTGAGGGGTCAGAGAAGTGACTTGGAAGCTTGAGTAGTCCGTCGTCGTCATGCCGGACATCTTTGAATCACTTCGACGCGTTGACAAGTCGTTCGAAATGTCTCGCCGGTAGTCCGGTCAGGATTTGAGCTTGCCCGCATCCTTTGCGTCGCCCTTGACTTTGAAGCCGTCTTCTTCCATGGCCACGACAGTGCCCCGGTTGATGCTGACCCAGTCTCGAGCTTCCATGTAGGGCTTGAACGTCTGGCCGATGAGACGTTCGTCCTGATTGGTTTTGGGCCGTTGGAGCTCATAGAGATGGGGGAACTCGAGCCAACCGCACACTGTGTCCCACAATCGCATTGCCGCATCTCCGGTTGGAGGGTCGATCAGCACTGGGCCGAAGATGGTTTGTTCGGGTCCGCCGTCGACTCCAGGAAAGAACATCGTCGGCACGCCAAAGCCCTCAGCATTCACGACTTTGTCGTGGTCCGCTTTCACGTCGTCGTTGGTGGTGAGGTCAGCGATCGATTCGTCGACGAGTCCTGGATCCATGCCGATCTCTTCGAGCAACAGTCGGGCAACGTCGGGCTCGTGGATCTTCATGCCGTCGATGTGGAGTGACCGACCGGTGACTGCGTACCAATCGTCGACATGCTTCATGTCAATGCGGCTCAGAAGGGCGGCGATTCGCAGAATCGACCACCCGTAGCTCCAGTCGCGTTCCCACGGATGCTTCTTGCCCTCAACGTGGTTGACCTCTTCGAGCGAAAAGAACTTCCAGTTGATCGTGAGATCCGTCTGATCGCGCACGTCTCTGATCCACAGGGACGTCTGATACGCCCAGGGGCAAAGGACATCGAAATGAAAGTCCACAGTTGTAGGGCGAAATGGGCTCGTCATGGGGAGTTCTCGTTTCTCGCGTGCGTCTCGCGACGTTACTCACCGACTGATGAGAGAATCCAAACGTGACTCTTTGGTTTGCAGTTCTGGCAGGCGCCAGCCTCGGGTATGTCTTTGAACGGGGCGACTTCTGCTTTCACAGCACCTGGCGACAAGCCGTTGCGTCACCACCTGAATTCTCGCTCTTGCGGGCGTATCTCTTGGTCCTGCTCATTACGACGCCAGTCGTCCAGATCCTTGTAGCTGCCGATGTGGTGCAGCCGTTCGTGCCGGCCTTTGCCTGGCAAGCAACGATTGCTGGAGGTCTTGTTTTTGCTCTTGGCATGGTGGTGGCAAAGACATGCGTTACTGGAATGTTCTACAAACTTGGTCACGGAATGTTCGGCATGGTGGTCGCACTTGTCGCGTGGGTGATTGGTGACCTCGTGACGTATCGAGGGCCGCTCCAGGATCTTCGTCAGTCCCTCAATGACAACCCGATCACTGCGGGCGACGACCAATCCGTTGCCACCGTTTCCTCGTTGTTTGGCCCGGCAGGCGTGCTGGGGGTTGTCGCGATAGCAATCGGCATGGCCTTCTTGCTCATGCGGGCCATGCGCAACGGTGACGCTCTGCAAAACAGAGGCAAGCTGCTTGGCTGGTTTCCGCTGGGTATCGCGTGCAGCGTCGTCATCATCGTGGCTTGGCTGTTGGCCCGCTGGCACGGATTTGACTACGCCTTCGGAACGTCGGGAGCACCGAGTCAAATTTGGGATCGACTCGGCGGTGATGATGTCGGATCGATGTGGATTCCGCTCGCACTCATCAGCCTCGTTCCCGGAGCGTTGTTCGCTGCTCGTCGCTCAGGCACGTTTTGGGCTCGAAGCGAGAGCGGTCGCCGCTTCGGGGAGTTGGGTGCAGGGGGCTTCCTGATGGGCATCGGCGCAGGAGTCGCAGGTGGTTGCAACCTCGGTCACGCGCTGGTCGGCGTGCCCTTACTTTCGCTCGGCAGCATTTCGGCCACTTTGTCGATGATCGTTGGATTGATTGTCTTCGATCGACTCATCCGAGCTTTTCAGTAGCCCTGCGCTCCCTTGTGCTTGAGAGATAGGGTCGCCGCGTGAGAGGTCTTGCCGTTCCGCCGCCCACCGAAGACTTCACCGCTGACCCGGTCGAGCTCTTTTTCGATCTTGCCTTCGTCTTCGCCTTTTCGCAGTTGGTATGGCATCTGGTGCACCACCCCACGTGGGAGGGAGCGCTCGACGCTGGTCTGCTGTTCTTGATTCTGTGGTTCGCCTGGTCGACATTCACGTGGGGGGCCAACGCCGTTCAAGGCAATGCCCGTGAGGTTCGAGCGGTGTTCTTGATCGCCACCGCGGCATCAGTGCCAATGGGCGCATCAGTGACAACGGCCTTCGGTTCGGGGGGCGGAACGTTCGCCGTCTGCGCCGGCGTCATCGTTTTGATGGCAATTGGTTTGCAAGCATGGGGTGTCGGCACGTCGGAGGAAACGAAGAGCGAGTTCCAAAGTCTTGTTCGGTATGCGTCGCCGAACATCGCAGCGATCGGTGTGTTGGTTGCTGGCGGGTTTGTCGACGGTGGCACACGAAAGCTGCTGTGGCTCGTGTTTGTCCTCATCTCGCTAGCGGGCATGGTCGTTGCTCGATACGGCGACTGGATCGTACGTCCTGGCCACTTCGCTGAACGGCACGGTTTGATCGTCATTATTGCGCTCGGCGAAATAGTGGTTGCGATCGGCATTTCTGTCGTGACATCGCTCAGCGAGGCAGATGGTCTGCCGACTCAGACCTTGATCGCACTTAGTGCAGCTGGTGCGCTTGCGGGGTTGCTGTGGTGGGGCTATTTCGATCGAGTTCAACCGGCACTCGAGCACCGGGCTGAAGGGCTCGAAGGGCGGCCCCGCGCCCACTTCGTGGCCGACGTCTACACGGGAATGCACGTCTTCATCATTGCCGGCATCATCACCCTGGCAGCAGCTGCCGAGGAGATCTTGCTTCATCCAAAGGATCCGGTTCACACCGAGTTCCTCGTGATGTTCGTCGCCGGTGTCGCCCTCTTCTTCGGCGGCATCACTGTGGCCGTCATTCGGGCCTATCGGGTGGTCGCCAAGGAGCGATTGGCTGCAGTGGCGATGATTGCCCTCCTCGCCTACGTCGGCCGATCGTGGGATGGCGTGGTGCTGCTGATCGCCGTTGACGTCGTGCTGCTGCTCGCCATCGTCGCCGAGCATTTCCGTATCGAGTCCCCGAATGGTGCCGTGGCCTCCGCCGTAGCGGAAGCCTCCAACATCAGCGGTGGTCAGTCATGACTGAGACCCCGGGATCCAACACATCGAGCGATGTGTCCAAGGAGCTCTTCCGCCGCCTCAATCGAGTAGTGAAGCCTCTCGTGAAGGCCGGTTTGGGATCCCCACTTCCCGTTGGCCTCGGGGCGGTGGTGCTGGAAAGCACCGGCCGAGTCAGTGGGAAGCAGCGCGAGGTGCCAGTGCTTGGCTTTCGAGTTGGCAATCGGGTCCTGGTATCGACCGTGCGTTCTGAGTCGCAGTGGGTCAAGAACCTCGAGGCAAACGACGAAGCCGCAGTCTGGTATTGCGGAAGTCGCCACGAGGCGACAGCGTCGGTCAAGCGCGCACCGCTCAACATCGTGATTCTCGACGCGGCTCAGGATCGATAACGCCTGCCGCTGGGAGTTCCCGCGGAGTGGATCCTGACTCTTCGCTCTGAGCACGATCGACCTACGCTTGCTGGTCAGCGTCAGAAGGGGGCCACTCCAGCATGTATCGAATCGATTGCCTGCAATTTGCGAACTGGTCGGAATCGATCTTTCGCGAGATGCGCGAGGGCGACGTTGACGCTGTCCACGTCACGATCGTGTACCACGAAACGTTCCGTGAAACCGTGGCCGAAATGTCGAAGTGGAACCGCATGTTCGATCGCTACAGCGATCTGATTCTGCACGGCCGAACGGCGGCAGACATCGATCGAGCTCGGGAAACGAATCGCACGGCGATCTTCTTCGGCTTCCAGAATCCTTCTCCGATCGAGGCCGACATCGACTTGGTCGAGATTCTCCACACGCTCGGCGCCCGATTCATGCAGCTCAGCTACAACAACCAATCGCTGCTGGCGACAGGTTGCTATGAAGCGGATGATCCCGGCATCACTCGGATGGGCAAGGAAGTGATTCGCGAAATGAACCGAGTTGGGCTCGTCGTTGACATGAGTCACTCGGCGGATCGCTCAACCATCGAAGCAGCAGAACTTTCTGAGCGCCCCATCGCAATCACCCACGCCAACCCGCACGTGTGGGAACCAGCGTTGCGGAACAAGCGAGACGCGGTGATCCGGGCGGTTACCGAGAACGGCGGAATGATGGGTTTCTCGCTCTATCCCCACCATCTCAAAGACAAGACAAACTGCACGGCCGACAGCTTCTGCCAGATGGTGGCTGACGCGGCCGAAGCCTACGGCGTCGAGCACTTTGGAATTGGCAGCGACCTTTGCCAAGACCAACCGGACAGCATTGTGGAGTGGATGCGGGTCGGTCGTTGGACCAAGGGAATCGACTTCGGTGAAGGTTCGGCTTCAGCCCCGGGGTTTCCACCGCAACCATCGTGGTTCCAGACGAACAAGGACTTCGGGAACATCGAGGAAGGGCTCGGAGCCGTCGGTTTCGACCAGACGGAGGTGGGCCTGCTCATGGGTGACAACTGGTACCGCTTCTTCGATATGAACTTCGGGCCAGTCGGGACAACATCTCGATGACGGTGACCATCAGCGCTCGGTCGCCAGACATCGTCATGCGGCTCGAGCGGATGGGCTCCTTCCATCAAAGTCGGCTGTCGTTCATGCGGACCCTGATGCGGCGGATGAAGGAGGAACAGTGGGAGTTCGCCTGCACCCGGTTTGACGTCGATGAAAAGGGCGTTGGTGTTGCGCTGTACTCAGCGACGACTCCCGAACGTACCTACACACTCGTGGCGTTCGCCCACGATCTTCCCGATGACATGCGTTCGGATCGTGTGATCGCGACGGCTTGGGACACAACATTTGCGTTGCACGATGGGGTTCCCACCGCAGCTGACATCGAGCGTCTACGCGACAATGTTCCGCAGCAAGAAGCGGGACGAGTCTCAGGCAGTGAGCTCACTCTTTCCCGAGCAAACCGCTCCGCTCGATTATGGGAGAGCGTGATCGATTGTCTCGCCGCGGGAACCCAGCCCGAGCGAGAGGTCATCGAGAATGTCGGCTATCTCATGCGAACCGCTGCCGTACACGGCAGTGGCAAATTCGGGGCTGCCGATCGCGCATCGATCGCTGACCGCCCGGAACTTCTTGCGCCCTTTCAGGTCGAGATGCTCACCGTCTACCTCATCCGAACTTTCGTGATGGATCTGGTTGAGCACATGGCTCGAAGCAAGTCGTCATCTGCAGTTGCGCTTAACCCTGAGCTGCGACGGTGTTTCGGTATCGGGAATTCGACCGGTCTCGGGATGGCCCCCTTTCTCGTCACCCATCCTCGATTGATCAACAACTGGATTGCGGCCCGCGAAGAGGCGCTCGTGCGCGTGCGTTCGGTGGTTCACCCGAGCGATGAAGAGGTTTCGTTGTTTCGGTCGTTCGTCAGACGAGCCCGCCGCACCGTCGAAACGTGGCACTCAGCACACGACCTTCAGCAGACCAAGATCGAGTCGTTGATGGCGGACCTGGATCAGCTCGATCACCACCTGGAATCGATCGACCTGACCGAACGGAATGGATGGGATCGCTTCGTCGAATGGGCGCACGCCAATCTCTCGATCGAGGGACAAGAACTCGTGGTCTCCCTGGTGCTGGAGCCATATGGCCATCTGATCGACGACCTGGCAACGACGATGCACGCTGATGAGTCAGCCCCTGCTGCGATCGACGGAAGTCGATCTGTGGCCCAAACTCGCGACCAGCTCGCCTGTGACTACGCCTGGGCGCTCAGAGTGTCCTGGTCCGCTGAGGACGCCAATGCTCGAGCCTGGTACGTCTCTGAGGAGAAACTGGAGCCTCGCCTCGGCCAACGTCATGAAGAGCCGGTGGGGGAGTACGAACAGCCGCTTCAGCCAGGTCGAGACGCCGCCCGGATGTTCCTTGACCTGGAGCGAAGCGACGACGGTGAGACGCTCGGGAGCTTCTTGCGGCGCCATCCCGAGCATCGCCATACGGCTCGGCGATTGGCCGTGCTCGAAGAAGCCCCATATGCGGAGATCCGAGACAACACGATCGATGCCGACATGCTCCCGATCGATTTGCTTCGGGCCAAGCTCAGCTTCTTCGGAGCGACGCACTTCGACCCTCGATCAGACCGCTGGGTCCGAATCACCATGTTCCAAGGGGCGCCGTTTCCTGACGAGCTGCAGACTTCGGATCCTGACGCGTGGGTGTACCCCGTCATCGAAGGTGCTGTGTGAACCTGTCGCTCGGAGAATTTCAGGCGCTTGTTGCGAAAGCGTTTCGAGGCGGTGGTTACAGCTGGGGACTCACCGAGGACGCTTCGTTTGTCGCTCGCCGTATTGCGGAGTCAGGGTTGCCGGCAGGAGAGATGGCGGTTCGACTTCTTGACCGTGTCGACGGTGGTCCGCTCACCGATCGCATGCCGGACGAGCGGTGGGATACGTCGGGCAGTGGGCTTTGTCCTGTTTGCGTCGGCGCCTCGATCGCTGATCAGTCAGGATGCGACCGTCTTGAGATCGGCCCGACCTTTGAGCCTGTTTTCCTCGCCCCATTCTTGGCATCAACCGTGCGGACCCAACGTGGATACGGGTATCTGATCGAATGGCCCAGTGGTCGATGTGAGGTGTCGGCGACGGGCATCTCGGTGCAGGATCCGTCACCCCCCGGCGCCGTTCCCTTAACGGTGTCACGTCAGCGAATGACCATTGAACGGTCGTCGCGACTCGACCGTGTCGAGCTTTCCGAGGTCACCTATGAGCGGCTGTCTGTGTTTGCTCACCGAACCTACGCGCCGGCAACTGAGGCCAGTCGAATCGCCGGAGCAGGCGCCGAGACCGACGACGGTTGAGGGCCGGGCCCCGACATTTGTCGGGGCCCGATTCTCAACATTTCAGCCGAGTCCGTCCAAGATGGCGGCCGCACCCGTGGCGGGGCCGACGATCAAACCGTCCGGTGGCGACAGGATGTGCAACGAGGTGACGAGCGCGAGATTTGTTCCCGTCTTGATCAGCACGATGTCGGTATCGATGCCGAATCCGTCAGCTGTTCCTGCGACTCCGTAGCTGTGGCTCTCGTCGCCCCACGTTCCAAGATCGCGTGTGACGTAGCCGAGTTCGAGCTGCGCTCCGGAACTCTCGAGTACCGACGAGAAGTCCGCGCAGTCGACGGTCGCTTGGTCGTATCGGCCGATGATCTCATCGGCCTCGCCCTCGGCCAGCTCGTAGATATGGATATTGACGCGCGGGCCGAGCGTTGGATCTCCAACGAATTGCTGATTGGTGTTCGAGATCGGGACGATGTCTCCAAGGAAGCTGATATCCGGGCAGAGGACCGACAACGCTGGATCGGTGTTCCCCAGAGTCAGGCCGGCTGGAGGTGCAGGCATCGCGGCCTCGACATCCGGGTTCGAGGGAATCGCGTTGGCATCCTCGGTCGGCTCATCTTCCTCCTCTGGTTCGTCTGGGACATCCGGGATCTCGATGTAGCCAGTCGGAATGTCGTCGAGCGGCTCCGCACCATCAATCCAGACTTCAGGCCACCAGACGCGACCACCGCTCAACCGTTCGCTGCCTCCTCCGTCAGGGTAGGTATAGGTCTCGAGGCCGTGAACCGTCGGTTTGGTGATGACGACGGTGGATCCTGAAGCCCACCAGGAGACCGGCATCTGTTCCGCGGTGATGCGGCTGATCTCGGCGGCTGCCGCCTTACGAGTCTCGAAGTCGAGATTCGACCGAAGCTCGCTGATCTGGGCATCAATCTCTGGTGAGTGAAAGTTCGTCCAGTTCAGGACCTGTCCGTCGACGTAGCGAGTGCGAAACAACTGGAGCGGGTCCTGAGAGTTGCCATCCGCCCAGCAGGCGACCTGGAAGTCCCCGGCGAACAGAGGCTCGCTGGCCGACCCGACAATCTTGGTCACGAAGCTCGCCTGTTCGGTCGTGACGATGTCGACTTCGAAGCCGATGTCGCCCCATTCCTGTACGAACAACTGAGCCCGATCGCGGTTGATCGGGTCGGTGTTGCAGTCGTAGGTGAAGGTGACGGGGTCGCCAACGGCCTTCCCATCGGATCGCTCCGGGTCATTCACGTATTCCTGCGCCAGTGCCTGAGCGGCAGCAAGGTCATAGGTGGCGTACTCCGCACCTGCATCCTCGTCATACCACTTGCTCTCGGAGTTGAAGTACTGCGTGCGGGTGACATTGATCCCAGAGAGGTTCGCTGCGCTGAGTGCGTTTGCGCTCTCAGGGTTCAGTGCGTGAGAGGCGGCTCGCCGAATTCGTACATCATCGAACGGTGGCTCGAACGTGTTGTACACGTTCAACCCTGCTCCGTTGCCGATGTACTCATAGGCGATGGCGCCGTCGTCGATCAGATCCTGGAGGCCTTCGGGTCCCCCCTGTGTCGCGAGATCGAGGTCGCCGGCTGCGAAGCTCGCCCGGCGAGCATCGGCGTCAGAGAGCACGCGAAAGCGAATGCGATCGAGATAGGGGAGCGTGCCGCCGTCGGGGGCTGAGCGCCAATAGTTGGGGTTGCGGACAACGACCATCTCAGAGTCCCTGGTCCAGGATTCGAACATGAAGGGACCCGTGCCGATCGGATTTTCGGCGGAGTCATCCAGACCGAAAGCTCGACCGGCTGTCGGGGAGAAGACGGCGCCGGAAGCATTGCCTGCCAGCGTTTCCTCGAATGCAGGGTCTGCGTCCTTCAGAACGTACCGGACGGTGAATTCGTCCATTGCCTCCGCAAAGTCAATGGAGGAGCTCGAACCGAAGGGGCCCGCGAGCCACTGCTCAACCATGCCGACTGCTGCGTCTGCGTTGAGGTCGGTCCCGTCGTGGAAGGTGACGCCCTCGCGGATGGTCATGGTCCACTCAGTGGCGTCATCGTTGGGTGTCGCTCGGGCGGCAGCAAGAACCGGAATGAGTTCTCCCGTGCCCGTTTGGTGATACCAGCGGTCATACAGCGCATCGAGCACGAGGAATCCAGCGGAGAACGCGGTTTCAGCGCTCGGCGGATACCAACCGGTGCTTTCGGCAACGATGCCGATCGTGACCTCGCCGCCGCGCTGAATCTCCAGGCCGCTCTCGTCAGGAGCCGCCTCCACTTCAGCCTCGCCAATGTCGGCGCTGGTGGTTGGCCCATCGGTGGCAGAGTCCTCGTCGCCACCGGACGTGCAGGCGGCGGTGAAGAGCGCGAACGCGAGAAGCAAGGCGGTCCATCGGTGGAGACGATGCATGGGATTCCCTTCGTGGTGACTCGTTGGAGAGTCGTGAGTGTGGTGGTTGGCGGTCGGTCGAGCTGGATTCAAAGCTGGGCATCTCGATGCTGGTACTTGCGTCGGAGCCCATCGCCGATCAGGTTCAGCGACAGAATGGTGAAGAACATCGCGCCAGCGGAAACGAGCGCCAGATTGAGCGACTCGTCGAGCGCGCTCTTGCCCTCAGCGATCATTGACCCCCAGGTCGCCTGAGGCGGTGGGATTCCGAAGCCGAGAAAGGCAATCGTCCCCTCGGCCACGATCACGCCGCCCAAGGCGAGAAGCCCGAAGGTGATCAGCGTGGTCAGGACGTCGGGCATGAGCACGCGCAGGATGAGCCTGCGATTCGTGGCTCCGATCATGCGACTCGCCAATACCCATTCTCGTTTCATGAGGACCAGGGTTGAAGCCCGAGCGAAACGTATGTAGCCGGGGATAGCGAGGACACAGAACACCAACGTGATGACCTTGAGGGACGCTCCGACCATCGCCACCACCCCGAGAAGGAGGACGAGGGCAGGAAACGACAGCATCACGTTCACGATCGCCATGACAAGGCGTTCGCTTCGGCCACCGAAGAAGCCGGTTGTGGTGCCGATCAATCCGCCAACGAGAATTCCCACGGTGACGGTCACGACGCTGATGAATACAGAGACCTGGGCGCCCTGAACGAGGCGAGAGAGGATGTCACGTCCGAGTTGATCGGTTCCGAGGATGTATCCGTCGGAGAAGATCGGCAGGAGCTTGTCGGCTGGATTGATTCGGTTGGCGTCTTTGAGTGGCAACAGATCACCGAACACCGCAGCGAGCAGGATCAGGCCGATCCAAACGGAGCTCGCCCAGAAGAGCACGCCCATGCCCTTGGTGCGCTTGGCTGTCGATCCGGAATCTGCGGCGACTGTGCTCAGCTGAATGCTAGCCACGGCGGAGCCTTGGGTCGGCGAGCTGATAGCTGAGATCAACGACGAAGTTGACCACGACATACGAAGCAGCGATCACGAGCACGGTGCCTTGCACCAACACGAGGTCGCGGGTCGAGATGGCAATGATGAGCATGGTCCCGATGCCAGGGAGTCCGAAGATCTGTTCGATGACGAGTGCGCCGGTCATGGCACCTGCCACCTGTAGACCAATAAGCGTCAACATCGACATCAGTGAGCCGGGTAGCGCGTGGCGAAACAGGATGTAGCGATTGGTCATTCCCTTCGCCCGGGCGGCGCGAATGAAGTCGCTTTGCAGCGTCTCGATCATGTCGGAACGAAGGACTCGGGTCAGGACAGCGACCTCTCCAAGCGCCATGGCCGAAACCGGGAGGATGACGTTCTTCAGATTCTGGAGGGGAGCCTCGGTGAACGGCACCCACGCAGGCGCCGCCGGGAGCCACTTCAGCTGGACGGCAAAGATGATCAGCAGGCCGATGGCCAGGAGAAAGCTCGGGAGCGACAGGACGCCGAAGCTGATGGCCGTCACGAGGCGATCGGTGGCCCCTCCTGCGCGCCAGGCGCTGAGGATTCCGAGCGGAATGGCAAGGAGAACGCCGAAGAAGATCGCAAGGAAAGCCAATTCGAGTGTCACGGGGATCTTGTCTTTGAGTGTGTCGGTCACGTTCTGATTGAGACGGTTGGAGCGACCGAGATCCCCTTGCAGTACGTCGCCTAGCCAGCGGGCGTACCGAGCAGGCAACGGATCGTCCAGCCCGAGTTCTTCCCGTAGCTCGGCAACGGACTCTGGCGTGGCGTTCTCGCCCAGGATCTGGAGTTCGGGGTTCCCGGGCACGATCGACAACAGCAGGAAACTCAAGAGCGTCACGACGAACAGAACGACGACGAGTTCGACCAGCTTGGACGCGATCAGGCGAGGCATGCGATAGCCACAGAAAATCTTGAATTACCCCTATGCATTGCCAGTGTCCCCCGACGAATCTCGGTCGAGTTTTAGCGGACAGTTTCGGCTGGGAGCCAATCATCGACCACCAGCTCAGGTTTGCTATCTCGTCCACTCGTCCGCTGTCTGGCACGATGACATGCATGAGCATCAAGGTGTCTCCAGAAGAATTGTCAGATGAACTGCGACGCTGGGGCTTCGGCTTCCTGATCACGGTCGGTAGCGATGGGGCCAGTCATGTCATCTCGTTGATGCCCGAGGTGGTCGACGATGGAGCGAACGGGGTTCGATTGCGGTTCGATGCCGGCGGTGGTCGCGCCTGTCGCAATGTCGCCGAGCATGCCGCCGTCACGATTGTGTTCCCACCTCGATCATCAGGGGACGGGTTCAGCCTGCTCGTTGACGGCGATGCGATCGTTGAGGGCGACATCGTCGTTGTGGCACCATCCGGGGCTGTGCTCCACCGGCCGGCGCCGCCACTGCCCGGTCTGCAGCGTGTTGACTGGGGGAGCGAGGCTGATTACCGAGCGAGAGTCTCGAGAGACGGCTTTGCCGATCCGTCCTCTCGTCCTTTCGAGGTGGACCCTGACTCTCCGCTGCATGGCCATGAAGCGGATGTTCGCGGCCTTGTTGTTTCGGGCACGTTCGTCTTGCGGATGGATGGCGCCGACGAGACGTTCGAGTCCGGTGACGGGTTCGAGCTTGCGTCCGGAACGCTACACGCCGAGAGCTCAGGTGACGCGGGAGCGACGGTGTTGCTCGCTCTTCGGTGAACCCACATGACGCTCAGTTTCAGCAGGCGTCACGCAGCCCGATGCGCGGTGTGTCGAGTCACGCCACCTTCCCGCCGGACGTGTCGGGCCCCGCGACGGGGTGATCCTTCAAGAGGTGGCGGCCGTACATCAGAACGAGCGCAGCGCAAAACGCCACACCAGCAAACACCAGCCACGCTCGGTCATAGCCGAATCGTTCGATGAGAAAACCCATGGCCAACGGTCCGACAGCGCCGCCGCTGTACGAACCGGTTTGGGTGATTCCGGTGGCCGCTGCCGGCGTTCGGGGGTAGTAGGTCACCACGGCAAGGTTGAACACTCCAGGCCAGCTCCACCCTGAGCCGAACGCCAAGAGCGTGCCGAGCGCGAGCACCAGATGCTGATCCGCAGCCATGCCGACGAGTCCAAGGCCTCCTCCTGCCAACATCGCGGCCACGGCCGTGACGTGTCCTCCCGATCGACGGTCGGCGAGCCAACCCGAGGCAAGTCGGAGCCCGAGTCCCAGTGCGCTGCCGCCGGCCAACAATGCACCCGCTGCGCCGGCCGAGATCCCAGCATCGACAGCAGAAGAGGTCGTGAAAGCTCCGAGGACGTTTGCGACTGCCGCCCCGAGGCAGGTACCTGCGGCCAACACGATGAGGGGGCCGATGCGTTCGGCCCGTAAGTCGACGTCTCGGCGGGATTGGGCGGTGCCGCTCCCTGCGGGGATAGTCAACGCAGCGGCGACAGCGACGGCTGCCCCTCCGACGAACGCCCACCGCCACCCGATCGTAAGTCCAACGACCGGCACGGCCAGACCGGCGACCAGCGTGGCCATTGGGATCGCGGACTGCTTCACGCCGAGGGCGAAGCCTCTCCGGGCGGGATCGATGTGTTGGACCACCAGGGCGTTCGCCGCCGGTTGGGCAAGGGCGTTGGCGAGCCCGCCAACGGCAACGGCGGCCACGATCCAGGGAAACGACTTCGAGAGCGCGACCCCGAGGCTGGATGCTCCGGCAAACAGCGTCGCGATACGCATGAGCCTCGGTGGCCCGAAACGCTCGGTCATCCGACCCGACCACGCAGACGAGGCCGACGACACGAAGAAGTAGCCGAAGACGACCTGCCCTTTGGCTGCGGCCGAGAGTTCGAGGTCGCCGGAAATCTGCACGGCCAGTCCACCGAAAAGAAAGACCGGCAACACTCCGGCCGTGGTCACCACGATGACCGCGAGAAGAATCCGCCGTTCTGATTTCTGGGTCGCGTTGCCGTGGTTGGTGGAGGGGCTGTTGGCTGGCTGTGCCTGGTGCGTCAACTCGCCTGTCCGTTGAACGACTCGCTCCCGCCTCGTGCGGGTGAGGGGAAACACTGCCTGCTGAGACGCCGCTACGTCAAGATCGCCCAGGAGCTTCAAGAGCGCTCTGGGTTGTTGTCTCGAATCTTCCTACTAGCAAGCACCCAAGTGCACTCAACGCTCCGCCGAAGACGAACATCATGGCGGGGTCGTCGATGACCTCGGCAGGGTGAAGGGTCGAAACGAACGGGAGGCTTGCGCCAGCCAGAATTCCGGCGATGCCGCCTGCAATCTGCAGCGACTGGTTCGATGGCCTTGATGGATGTTGCTCCACGAGCCACAAGAGCATGGCGCCCTGGGCCAGCAAGTAGAAGGCGGAAGGTGCCACTGCTCCCGTCGCCAGGAAATTCACATTGAGGAACATGCCGACACCGATTCCAAGCCGCAGTGCGCGGCCGGTGATCAGGGAGAGCCCGGCGATGAGCTGGCCAACGACGACGACGATTCCGACTAGAGCCGCTTGTGGCAGCACCACGAGGTCGACGAAGAGTCGATACCAGCCAAGGGTCGATCCACCGTGTGCCGCGGCAAAGTCTTCGATGACTTCGCCGCTCCACCATGCTGGATCAATCAGCTTTTCGGCGACGGCGCGCATCCAACCGAGGCCGATGAAGAGCTGGGTGAGGACGACCCATGCGGGGAAGGAGTGAAACCGTGCGCCGAGGAGCGTGCCGAGGTTGGTTGTTGGGCTCGCTGGCCTTCTTTTCTGCGTTGATGTGTTGCTCATCTGCTGAGCCTGCGTTGCCGGTGCAACGGTGGTGCCAGGGAATCGGCAAGACCCTGACAAATCAGCACCGATGAATCAACTTTCAGCGGGTGCATTGAGCGGATCTCGGGAGAGGTTGTGGACATGTTGACTGAGCTTGTCAAACTCTTGTCACTTGCTTGCCGAGCCGTTGTCATTGGCGATCCAGAGTGGTGTTCATCCCCAAACAAACTCTCGACAACGAGAGAAAGAAGAGATGAGCATGATGAAGAACAAGAAAGTCCTCACCCTTGCAGCACTCGCTGGTCTGACCCTCGGTGGTCTCTCGGTCGCAGGCGCCGCCTCTGCCCAGGGCTACGGCGAACAAGATGCCGAAACCACGGTCGATGAGAGTGGCATCGTTCTGGCCCAAGACGTTGATGAATCTGAGACCGACGGAACAGACACCGATGATGCAGAGACTGACGGAACAGACAACGACGGTGCAGAGACCGACGGCGAGAACGAAGGTCGGAAGGGTCACCGCGGCGGCTGCAATCTCGACACGGCCGCTGAAGCGATCGGTATTGATGAAGCCGATCTCAAGGCTGCAATCGAGAGCGGTGACACGATCGCCGACGTTGCTGAGGCCAATGGTGTTGATGCCGACACCGTGATCGACGCAATGGTTGACGCCAAGAGCGAGCGAATCGCTGAGAAGGTCGAAGCCGGACGCATCACCCAGGACGAGGCCGACGAGAAGCTCGCTGATGTTGAGACCCGGATCGCCAACCGGGTGAATGGTGTGGAGGATGCCTCTGAGGTCTAAGCAGATCGGCCCTGCGCTGTCTCCCGCCTCTCCCTCTCGCTGACGAGCGCAGGCTCCCCTGTTCCGGATCACCTAGGTGATCCGGAACAGCGCCGTTTTGGACCAAAGAGTCGATGCCGGCGCTTGTTCGGTGATCGATGGGCAAAGACTCCAAGTCTTGAAGGTGCCTTCTAGTGTTGCGGGATGGCTTCTGACGTACATGCCCTCCGGCCCGCTCGCCGTGCCGATGCTGAGGCCATCTGGGATCTCCTCAAGGAGGCGACGGCTGACCTGATCGGCATGGGTTCGCTGCCAACGTCACTCCCTGACGCACAGCAGATGTGTGCGGAGACCGCCGACAACGTGGCTGCACTCGCCACCGGTTCGTTCGAACTTGCAGAGGGTCAGAAGCGTCGAATTTTCTTCGTCTTGATGAACACTGCCACCGATCGGCCGGTCGGTGTTACGGGAGTGACGTTCAAGCGCTTGGTCCCAAACCTTGCCGTGCAGGTCACGACGAGCCGGGACGGTCAGGGTCTTGTCATGGTGAGCACGTCAGTTCCATGGACCCGTACGGAGCTCGACTCGAGCTACCTCGCTCCCGAGGCGCGAGGTCAGGGCCTTGGCGTGCTGCTGTCTCGCGGACGTTTGATGATGTTGCATCCGGTCCACCGACAAATCCCGGCGACGATTGCGTCGCATATTCGTGGTCGGTTTGACCCCGACGGATCGGCGCCGTTCTGGAGCTGCTTCGGCGCTCACTTTGCCCCGCAATGGACCACCTCGGGACAGGCGGAACTTGCGCTAGCGAATGATGCGGCCGAACTGGACCGCCTTGCCGGGCATCGTCTCCCCGTGACGGCGATCGTGCTCGAGTCGCTGGGTGCGGTCAATGCGGCGTCGCTTCCCGCGTTCCACCTGCTGTCGAGCGAGGGCTTGGTTCCCAATGGCATGTATGACCCCATTGATGGAGGGCCGACGTTGGTCGGCGAGCTCAACGCGACGACCAGTGGCCAACGCCGAAACCACGGACGATTGACCTTCGGGAAGCAGGGAGCGACCGATTCGCTCGTGTCTGTTGTTTCGGTGGACCGATTCCAGGTGATTCGTACGGCCGCGGGTGTAGGCCCATCCGGTGAGGTGATCGTCGATGGTTCGACGGCGAATGCCATCGGACTCGCGCCAGACACACTCGTTGCAATCGCCTCTGTCGACGGAACGTGAAGAGAGGCCGGCTGTCCGGCAAGTCGGGCCCCTCGGAGGACGGGCGATCGGCCAATAGCGTCTCAGGGTGAACGAGCGGACTTTCTGAGTGGCGGCCCCCACTCTCAGCGATGCCAAGAGAGGCGCGTCGAACAACCGTCCGATCGATCGCTGGCCGTTCGATCCCTCTCGGTTCCGCTTCTACTACGGCTGGGTGGTCCTCGTCGTTGGAAGTATTGGAGTGTTGGCATCTGTCCCGGGGCAGACCGCTGGCGTCAGCGTCTTCACCGATCACTTGACGGAGACGACGGGTCTCTCTCGCCTCCAACTCTCGATCTCCTATCTCATTGGTACCGGTTCGAGTGGCTTCTTGCTTCCCCGTGGCGGTCGAGCTATCGATCGATATGGGTCGCGTCGTGTCGCACTTGGCGCGATCGTCGGACTGGCGGTGACGCTGTTGGGACTGAGTGCCGTTGGTCCGATGTCGACCGGGGTCGGCATCGCCGCGATGAGCCTCGGCTTTGGTTGTCTGCGCTTCACCGGTCAGGGCCTCCTGACGTTGACCTCGCGCACCATGATCTCCCAGTGGTTCGAGCGTCGACGCGGAGTCGTTACGTCGTCGTCGAACGCGGTCATGAGTTTCGCCTTCGCCTCGAGTCCCGCCATCTTGTTGGCGCTCATCGAGCTTGATGGGTTTCGCACCGCCTGGCGTGCCTTGGCCATTGGCTTGGTGGTCGTGATGGGAACCATCGTGGCGGTCTTCTACCGCGACAGTCCCGAGTCATCTGGGTTGATCATCGACGGTGGTGTTGCCGAGCAGCAAGCAGATGACACTCCACTCCTCATCGGATCTGACAGCGATGGGACGCGAGCCGATGCGGTTGCCGATCTTCGGTTCTGGGCCATCACGATTCCAGTGATGGCGATGGCGTCAACGTCCACGGCCCTCACGTTCCACATCCTCGACTATGGCGAGGAACTAGGCATCAGCGATGACCGAATTGTTCGCATCTTTCTTCCGATTGCCTTCGTGTCGGTTCCCGTGACCCTGCTCGGGGGTTGGCTCGTTGATCGGCTCTCGCCGATCGTTGTTGCCGGTGTGATGTCCGCAGCTCAGATCGTGATGTATCTCGCGGTGTCGATGCTCGATCGTCCCATCGCCGCGATCGTTGCGATCGCGACGTGGGGCGTGGCCCAAGGTTGTTATGCGCCGATTACTTCGGCAGCGATTCCTCGGCTCTTTGGGCGGAGGCATCTCGGTTCGATCGCTGGTCTTCAGATGAGTGCAATGGTGATCGGAAGTGCCATCGGGCCCGCTCTGTTTGCGTTGGTCGACTCCGTAGCGGACAGCTATCGACCGGCTCTTTGGATCAGCGTGATCCTTCCGGCTGTGGGCCTCGCCACTGCGTTCGCAGCATCACGAGGACCCGACAGCCGGGTGGTCAAGGTCTGAACGTCGCCGCATTCAGCCAGTAGGTGCGAGCGTTGCGATGGCAGCGCGGAACTCGGCATCGAGCTCGGGATTGCTGATCGAACCACTGTCAGCATCGAAGTTCTCGAAGAAGCTGGGGATGGCCAGGTTGGCCCGAACGTCGTTGCCGAAGAATACGCCGGAGGCCACGGCTCCCTGAAGCACGTTGCCGCCACCACCACCGCCAGGCGATGTCGAGAGCATGACCGTTGGCTTGTCTTGGTACACGCGCATGTCGATACGCGACGCCCAATCGAAGATGTTCTTGTAGGCCGCTGTGTAGGAGCCGTTGTGCTCTGCAAACGAGATCAGCACCGCGTCGGCGTCGCCGATCTTGGCGAAGAAGTCTTGAGCCAGCTGAGGAACGCCCGATTCGTTCTGGCGGTCGATGCTGTAGATCGGCATTTCGAAGTCGTTGAGATCGATGGTCTCGATCGTGACGTCATCGATCAGGCCGTCGTTGATCAGCTTGCCAGCGTAGGCAATCAGCTTTTTGTTGAGCGATTCTCGGCTGTTGGTGGCGGCAAAAGCGAGGAGTTTCATATGAGGATTCCTTTGTACGGGATTGTTGACGAGTCAACTAGATATTTGAAGCGTCAAGTTATCAGGAGATAGTTGACGCGACAACCACTATCCTCTGGGGCTATGACGGAACCGAGATGGTTGGACGACACCGAACAGCAGGCATGGCGGGCGTTGTTGGTTCTCATGAACCGGGGCATGCCGGAACTCGAGCACACCTTCAAGAACCACGACCTGCTGAACGTGCACTACGCGATCTTCTCGACCCTGTCGTCGGCACCCGGTGACACCATGCGACTTTCAGATCTTGCTGATGCCGGAAACCTTTCCCAGAGCCGGCTCACCCACCGACTTCGGACGCTGACCGAGCGAGGGCTCGTGAAGATCGAGGCTGATCCGGATGATGGGAGGGGAAAGAACGCAACACTGACTGATGCTGGTCGAGCGCTGATCGCCAAGGTTGCGCCCTTGCATGTCGAGGACGTTCGCCAGCTGATCTTCGATCATCTCGATCCCGCAGAAACAGAATGCCTCTCCGGTGCGCTCAGCAAGATCGCAGCGAACCTGTGTGATCACGAGCACTTCTCGTTCGACTGAGGCCGAGTCGAGCACCAACCAGCGTGCGTCAGGAAATCTTCGGAGCGTCGGCTTCTACGAATCGTGTTCGAAGTTCGCGCTTGAGCACCTTGCCAGTTGCGTTTCGGGGGAGCGCGTCGATGATCGCCATGTCGTTGGGTACTTTGAATTTGGCAAGTCGCTCGACGCAGTACTCCACCAATGTTGATCGCTCGAGGGTCTGGCCGTCTTTGAGGACGACAACGGCGAGGCCGACTTCGCCCCACTTGTCGTTGGGGACTCCGATGATCGCTGCCTCGGCGATCTCTGGAAGCTGATAGAGGACGTTCTCGATCTCCGCTGGATACACGTTCTCGCCACCCGAGATGTACATGTCCTTCCAGCGATCGACGATGTAGATGAAACCTTCGTCGTCCATCCGGGCCGCGTCGCCGGTCTTGAGCCATCGCCCCTCGAAGGCATCGGCGGTGGCATCTGGGCGATTCCAGTACCCGGGCGTGATGTTCGGTCCGGCAACCCAGAGCTCGCCAACTTCGTCGGGGCCGCAGTCAGCACCATCTTCGTTGACGATGCGAGCTTCTGTGTGGAGCAGAGGTTTGCCCGTGGAGCCGATCTTTCTCAACGCTTCGTCGGGGTCGAGGGAGATGGAGGCCGGGCTGGTCTCCGTCATTCCAAATCCCTGCGCCAGGAGCACGCCTCGCTCGGCCCACACCTCCATGATCTTGAGCGCGCAGGGTGCGCCGCCGACCCCGGCAACCCGCAATCGCGACAAGTCAGTCGTTTCGAAGTCGGGGTGCTGCATCATGAATTGATAGGGCGCAGGCACGCCGAAGAAGTGGGTGATGCCCTGCTCCGGGTCGCCGATGAGTCGGAGTGTCTCGGTCGGGTCAAATGCCTTCAGCAGGACGACGGTGCCGCCCGCGTGGAGCACGGGATTGCTGTAGCAGTTGAGTCCGCCGGTGTGGAAGAGCGGCAGGATGTTCAGGTGGACCGTGTCGAGCCCGACACCAACGGGAAAGCCGAGATTGACGACGTTCCAGAAATTCATCCCGTGGGTGATCATGGCGCCCTTGGGTAGACCGGTCGTTCCCGAGGTGTACATGATGGTGATCACGTCGTCGTGGGTCACATCTGCCCGGCCCCCGTCTTGGCCGTCGAACGAAGCCAGCACCGTTTCGTACGGACTCTCGTCTGTTCCGCCGTCGATGGCGAGGAGCTCGCCGATCGAACAGCGTCGCTGTAGTTCCGTGGCAGATTCGGTGAAGCTGATGTCGTGCACCATGAGGGCTGGCGAGCTGTCGTTGACGATGTACTCGAGTTCGGGAACGGTGAGGCGCCAGTTGAGCAGGACACAGATGGCTCCCCGCCGGGCACAGGCAAACTGAATGTCGAAGAACTCAACGCCGTTCTGGGCCAAGACGGCGACACGATCGCCCCGTCCGATTTCCAGTGAGGCCAGATACGCCGACATGGCATCGACTCGCCGATCGAGATCTGCGTACGTGAAGCTGCGATCGCTTCCGAGATCGCGCACTGCTTCTTTGTTCGGCCGCTGCGCTCGATGGTGGGCAATCCAGTCATAGGCGGCAACCGGGCCGTGTCCGGCCGGCCGCGAGCTCGTCATCGAGGCGACTGCCTCGGGGTCCTGATTGAACACGGAAGTGGATTCGCTCGGCACAACTGCTCCTGGTTTGTTCTGGCTCATGGCAGCGGTGTTGTGTGCTGCTCCGCCACCGTCACGGGAGCCCGCAAGGTACCAACCAAGCCGTGCCCAACCGAAACCATCTCACCGGTGATTTGTCTGTCGTAGGGACTCGACATCGTGTGTATTCGTTGGGCACGTCGATGCAGTGGTACGTGGAGCCCGAAGAGATCGCCGACCTCATCGTCTTTTTGTGCAGCGATTTTCCGCTTGTGCTGGCCGCATGGTCCAAAGAATGGAAGAAAAGTGGTCTGATCCATCGGCTCACTTCTGATCTACTCTCCATACCAATGATCAGGAGCGGGCGATGAGGGATCTGATGCTTCAGATCGACCTGAGCGATGGGCGGCGGGTCGGTCTCGAACGAGCACTACGAGACGCAATTCGTGATGGACAGCTACCGCCCGGCACTCGGTTGCCGGCGACCCGAGAGCTTGCGGTTGAGTGCGGGATGGCGCGGGCCACGGTTGTCGCGGCGTACGAGCAGCTCACAATCGAGGGATACCTCGTGGCCAAACAGGGCGCGGGGACTCGAGTTGCGGAGGTGCCGATCACGGAGCGAGCTGAAGCAACGACTCCCAGCCACGTGGTGGCACCTCATATTGCTGACTTCCGTCCCGGTGAGCCCGACGCTGGCCTGTTCCCCCGCTCAGCGTGGTCTCGTTCGGTGCGAAGGGTTCTCACTGAGTCGACGAATCAAGCGTTTGGCTACCCGGATCCCCGAGGTGCGTTTGCGCTGCGGAGCACCCTGGCGGAGTATCTCGGACGCTCTCGTGCGGTGCTTGCCGATGCGGATGGAGTCAGCATCTTCGGTGGGGTCATGTCATCGTTCGGCTTTCTTGGCGAAGCTCTGCTGGCGCGAGGAGTCACCCACGTCGCGGCCGAGGACCCGAGTTTGTTCCTTCTTCGGGATGTCCTCTCACTGGTCGGCATCACCTGCGTCCCGGTGCCGATCGATGCGGAGGGAGTGGATGTCAACGTCCTGTCGTCACTCGACGTTGGCGCGGTCGTCGTAACGCCCGGCCACCAATTTCCACTTGGAATCACGATGTCGCCTGAACGTCGGGCCGAGTTGATCAAGTGGGCGAACGACAGTGGCTCCTGGATCATCGAAGACGACTACGACGGCGAGTTTCGCTACGACCGGCGTCCGATCGGCGCATTGCAGGGGCTTGATCCCGACCGAGTGATCTACGCCGGTACGGCGAGCAAGACGCTGAGCCCCGCGTTGCGGATGTCGTGGCTCGTCGTCCCCCGAGAGCTGCGGGCAGGACTTGCCAGAGCAAAGCACTTGCGAGCCGGGGTCTCCTCCATTGAGCAGCTTGCGCTCGCTGATTTCATTGACGGCGGAACGCTCGATCGTCATCTGCGGCTCGCCAGGGCGACGTACCTGAAGCGGCAGCGGTCGCTCACAGACATGCTTGGGTTGCAGGCCCCTTGGCTCGAGGTGTCGCCTTCACGGGCAGGTCTTCACCTGGCTGCAACGATCAATTCTTTGGCTATCAGCGAGGCGTCGTTGGTCGAACAAGCGACACGGGCCGACATCAGCGTCGTGGGCTTTGGCCCGCTGTGGTTTGGATCGCCGACGATCGAAGGCATCGTGCTCGGCTATAGCCGCCCTGCCGAGCATCAATTTCCGACTGCGCTCGAACGACTCAGCGACTTTCTCGCCGGAGTGCAGGTTTGAGATCGGAGCCCGAGGCGTTGTGCACAGACGCCTCAGCGAGATCAGTCGTCGAAGCCGATGAAATTGGCCACGTCATCGTTTGCAGCCCTGCGAGACACAACGCTGTTGGCGACGAACTCGTCGTCCGGGTAGCCCATCGCCACGCAGGTCATGATCACCTCGTCTTCGGGGATGTTGGCATTTTCGCGCACCACAGTTGACTGCATGATGCCCTGACCGTTGATGACACAGCCCAGGCCTTTGGAGGTCGCGGCCAGGACGAGTCCGTAGGTTGCTGCGCCACAATCGAAGTGGGCAACGGTGTCGTCGGCGAGTTCTTTGTCGATGGTGACGACGACGGAAACTGGTGCGTCGAACTGTCGGAAGCCGCGCATGACCCAGTCTTGACGGCGCTCCTTGTCGTCGCGTTCGATGCCCATGGCTTCGAAGAGTTGAATGGCGATTTCGACTTGGCGATCCCGGTGGATTCCCTGATAGCCGTGGTCGGACATCTTGATCTCCCGATCCACGCGGGCGCCAGCCAGCATCAACTCGGTGTTGCCTTCGCGGATGCGTTCGAGCGGATCACCCGTGACGACGTGGAAGTTCCAGGGCTGGGTGTTCATCGATGAGGGCGCCCGCTTGGCAACCTCGATGATCTCCTCCATCAGGGCCTGGGGAATCGCCTCGGGCTTGTAGCCGCGGGTGCTGCGTCGTTGTGCGACGAGGTCTTCAAAGCTCAGCGATTCGGAAGTCATCCCAAGATGATGACATTGCTCGGGCCTGACATGTAAATCGCCAGTGGTAGTGGCATATTACTGCGCCCATTGCGGCGGGGCGCTAGAACATCGACAGGGCACCTGCCCGATCGATCGGAGATTGATGCGCTACGGAATCAAGACCGCACCCCAGCAATGCGCTTGGCAAGAACTGCTCGACATCTGGACCTTCGCCGATCAGGCAGAGGTCTTTGAGTCAGCATGGAACTTCGATCATTTCTATCCGTTGTCGGGAGACCCCGAGGGGCCCTGCATGGAGGGATGGGTCACGCTGAGCGCCTTGGCCCAGGCAACCAGCCGGATTCGTATTGGGTGCATGGTCAACGGCATCCACTATCGCCACCCCGCCGTTGTCGCCAACATGGCCGCAAGCCTCGACATTGTGGCTGGAGGACGGTTGGATCTCGGTCTCGGTGCGGGGTGGCATGAGGGTGAGTCGAGCGCGTACGGAATCGAGCTTGGCTCGTTGACCGAGCGCTTCGATCGGTTCGACGAGGGAGTCGAAATCATCGATCAGCTGCTGACGCAGCACACGACGTCGTTCGCTGGCGACTACTTCACTCTCGAGAACGCCTTGTGTGAACCCAAGCCCGTTCAGAATCCACGTCCCCCAATTGTGATTGGCGGTGGCGGGGAGCGTCGCACTCTTCGCACCGTTGCTCGCCACGCACAACACTGGAATCTGCCGTTTGCGACTCCTGAGATCTTCACGCAGAAGCGGACGGTTCTCGCCGGACACTGCGAGGTCGTCGGTCGGGAGTTGGAAGACATCACGTGTTCGGTGCAGATCGCCCTCCAGGCGGATCAAGACCCACGCTCGGCAGTGGATGAAGCGGCCGCACTGTTCGACGCAGGAGCTGATGTCATCATCTTCACCCTTCGGAACCCGTACAGCGTGGCCGTTGTCGAGCGCCTTGCTGAAGTGCTCTGACGGTTTCATTCGCGTGCGAGATGTACTCGCAGTTCATCACTTCAGAATCGTTGATGAAGGTCTGCGGGGTCGAGCAGCGGCTCGACATCGTGCCCGAGCTTGGCCGCGTACGTGGCGTGATAGTGGTGCAGTGCGGGTTCGTTGCGCCCGAAGACAATGTGTTCGAGAGCGCCGGCGTTGGCCGCTGTTTGCTGTGACGCACCCATCACGTAGTCCTCGTCTCGAATGATCTCGGCGAAGTTCTGGGCGATGCTCGCGATGAAGTCGTTGATTTCGTCGGCCTCAGGGCCCGACGCTTCGGCAAGCTCGGGCTTCATATAGAAGTCGATGCGGCTGACGTGCCGGCCGGGGTCACCGGACGTGGGGTAGGCGCGGACCAGAAAGCAGCCAGCCCGAAACGGCATGATGATGACGTTTGGGAACAGCCAATACACGGGCAGTCCGGCGACAGTGATGTCCCACTCTTCTTCGGGCATGCTGCGCATCTCGTCGATGTCTCGCCGGCAGAGGATCATCCGGTGGTTGTGACCGTCGTCGTCGTAGCACTGCACGTTGCCGTGGAAAGAGTTGAGGAGTGTGTCTTTGTGTAGGGAAGAGAAGTGGTAGGTCTCCCCGAACGTGTCCATCGCCAGCTTCCAGTTGCAAGCAGTGTCGTAGGCATCGTGATTGATCGGGATGAGGCTGCCGAAGTTCCACGTGGGGAACTCCTCGTTGAACCATTCGCCGAGTAACTCGTCGAGGTCGATCTCGCCGTCGGGATTGGGATGGACAAAGAGAAGGCCGTGTCGTTCTTCGGCTGGCAGAGAACGAAGTCCAAGACAGTCGGTGTCGACCTCGCCGAAGTGATCACTTTTGGGGAGGCCGACGAGCGTTCCGCCCGCGTCATAGCTCCACGAATGGAACGGACAGGTGAATCGACGCTTTGTTCCGCGCTCTTCTGATTCGACTATCGCGCCGCGGTGGCGGCACGAATTCACGAAAGCTTTGAAGGTCCCGTCGGTGTCTCGAGTGGCGAGGATTGGAATCGTCAGGTCATTGATCGTGAGGAACGCGCCTGGTTCTGCGAGATCACCGGACATGCCAACGCACTGGGGCGTATCAAGGAAAAACTCCGCCATCTCTCGTTCGGCCAAATCGAGATCGGTGTATGTGGAGGTCTTCATTCGGCGAAGTCCACCCGCATCGACCGTGGTGCCCGCGTCGAGGTGGGCGAGAAGCTGCTTCATGAGCTGAACTTGCACGTCGTGGCGCATCCGCCAAGCCTTGCCGAATTGCTTGACGTGGTCCAGTCTTCCCCGAGGTGTGCGGTCGGTAGGGTCGCCAGATGGTTTGTTCCTCCCGCCGCAACGGCCGCGCTTCGGTTTGCCGTGACTGGTCGTGAGTGCACCATCGAGTCCGCCGCCTGCGGTTGATACTGAAATCACCAAACAGGCATGGCTTGCGCTGGTTGTCACCACGCTCGTGACCTTTCTCGTCGTGATCGACATCTCCGCGGTAAACGTCGCTTTTCCTTCTATCGAGGAGGACCTCGGGACTGACCGATCCACATTGAGCTGGATCATCTCGGGCTACAACATCATGGTCGGTGCCCTTTTGCTCGCGGCAGGTCGCCTGGCCGACAGCATTGGTCGTTTGAAGGTCTTCCTGCCCGGCGTCATGCTCTTCGGTTTCGGATCGCTGCTCTGCGGGCTGGCAGGCAATGTCGAGCTACTCATCATGGCCCGATTGGTGCAGGGCGTTGGCGGAGCAGTCGTTGCCGCATCATCGTTTGCCGTAATGCTCCCGGAGTTTCCCCCTGCGCGTAGGAGCACGGCGATTGGCATCGCGGGAGCAACCGGAGCGCTGGGCGCAGTCGTCGGGCCCGCCCTGGGTTCGGTCCTCATCAATGCGTTTGATTGGCGAGCGATCTTTCTCATCAACGTCCCCCTCTCGCTTGTTGTGCTCGTGATCAGTCCTCGCTTCTTGAATGAATCGAAGGATCCGAACGCAACCGGGCGAATCGACGGGATCGGAGTGGTGATCGGCACCCTTTCCGTCGCGTTGGTGATGTTCGGCATCGTGCAGAGCGAGACATGGGGGCTGGCCGATCCCCGCATCTGGGGCCTCGTGATCGTGGGTGCTGCCCTCTTGCCGATTCTGATTCGACGATCTCGTCACCACGCCGAGCCGCTCCTCGATCTCGAGCTCTTTGAGTTCCGGTCCTTCTCCAGTACGAGCTTCGGCGTCATCTTCTATGGCTTTGCGTTCACCTCTGGCGCGCTCGTGAACTCGATCTTGTTGCAGGATCTTTGGCAACAAGATCTCGCGGTCGTCGGTGCAGCGTTTGTGCCAGGGCCGTTGTTGGCGGCGGTCGTCAGCCCCCTCACCGGATCGTTCGCCGACAGAGTTGGACACCGCTGGGTACTTGGCGCTGGCTGTGGATTCTGCGCGCTCGGGTATCTCAGCCTCATTCTGTTCTTGGGAGAGAACCCCGCAGTGTGGACGCGGTTTGTGCCGCTCAGCCTGATCGCAGGACTCGGCATTGGGCTCACCGTCGCCACGTGGTCGAGTGCGGGGCTCAGTGACATTCCGCCATCAAAGTTCGGCGTGGCCGGTGCCACCGTCAACACCATTCGTCAGGCGGCTTACGCGTTGGGTATCTCGGTCACGATCACCCTTCTCGCGACCGGAGTCGATGAATTCGATCTGAGCGGATATCGACTGGCCTGGGGTTGGATCACGGTCTGCTACCTGATCGCGGCCGCCATTGTGTTGGTCACCTTTCCATCGGGGAACAGCCAAGACCGAGCGGCCTGACGTCAGCCGGGAAAGACCTCATCAGCCAGCTCGATCGCTCGCTTCACCAACGGCGATCGTTCGTTGTCTCTCGTGAGCAACAGCAGTTCGCTGGTGGCAGCGACGTCGTCGAGCTCGATGTAGCGCAGATTCGCGGGAGCGAAACTCTGGACGCCTGCGGGTACGACGGCAATGCCTTGGCCTGATGCAACGAGCCCGAGAATGGTCGTGTACTCCGTGGCTTCGATGATCGGGTCGTAATCCACGTCGCATGATGCAAACAAGCCCCGGAGCTGAGCGTGCAGGCTTGGGGAGGTTCGTCGATCAAACCCGATGAATGATTCAGTTGCTGACTCGCTGATGTGAATCGATGCTCGAGTGGCGAACGGGTGATCGGCGCTGACCGCAACGACCAGGCGTTCGATGTGCAGCAGCGTCGAGTGGATGCCGCGACCGTTGCCGAGGGTCCGGCCGATGCCAAGGTCGATCTCCTCACGTTCGAGCGCATCGAGCTGTTCGTCCGAGGACATGCTTGTCAGCTCGTATTCGATGGCGGGCCAACGAGTTCGGTGCGCTCGAAGAAAGCGGGGCATTGTTTCGTAGCTCGACGAGTCGACGAACCCGAGGCGGAGGATGCCGCCTTCACCGGAGCGGAAATCAGCGACGCGTCTCTCGAGTGCGGCGGCGTCGAGGAGGAGCTGCCTGACTGGGGGATAGAGCAGCCGACCTGCTTCGGTCAGATGTACCGTTCGAGTTGTTCGTTCGAAGAGGTCGACCTCGAGTTCTTGTTCGAGCGCTCGAATCTGCCGGCTCAGCGGAGGTTGGGCCATATGGAGTCGTTCGGCGGCACGACCGAAGTGCAGCTCTTCGGCGACCGCTTGGAAGTAGCGAAGCCGGGTTAGATCCATACCCAAACAGTATCAATAAGTTTGCCATTGATACTTCACCGAGTGCTGGTCTTGTCGTAGCGTCACTGGCATGGCGAAGTCAGCAGGGTTGACCGCAGCTCGTGAGAAAGTGGGTCGGCGCAGCGCCGACTCCTCCAAGCCGCCTCGCTACTCGGCGGCCGGTCTGCTCTCCCGTGGCGCTCGCAAGACGACATGGCCGCGTGTTTGGCGAGACGTGCCGCTGCAGAAGACCTATGACGTGGTCATCATCGGCGGCGGAGTCCACGGCCTCGCAACTGCCTATTACCTGGCGACCAATCACGGCATCACGAACGTCGCGGTTGTCGACAAGTCCTACCTGGGCAGCGGCGGCTCGGGACGAAACACCGCCATTGTGCGCTCCAATTACCTCACCCCGGAGGGCGTTGCGTTTTACGATCGCTCGCTCGATCTCTATAACTCGATGTCGCTCGATCTGAACATCAACGTGATGTTCTCCGAGCGCGGTCACATGACGCTCGCTCACACCGATTCTGCGCTGCGCACGATGAACTGGCGAGCCGAAGTCAACAAGCTCCAGGACATCAACTCGTCGGTGATCGGACCAGAGGACGTGAAGAAGCTGGCGCCAAGCCTGGATACATCGAGCGATCCTCGGTATCCAATACTCGGAGCGCTCTACCATCCACCAGGGGGAACGATTCGTCACGACGCAGTGGTGTGGGGCTATGCCCGAGGGGCAGATCACCGGGGCGTCGAGATGCACCAGAAGACCGAAGTGCTCGACATTTTGGTCGAGGGTGGAGATGGCCCTGATGGCAAAGGACCCGGTGGCAAGGTCACGGGTGTTCGCACCAGCCGAGGCGACATCTCTGCTCCCATCGTCGTGAATTGCACCGCTGGTTGGGCAACTCTGATCTCCGACATGGCAGGGGTGAAGCTTCCAATCTCGACCCGGCCTCTCCAGGCTGCCGTTACCGAGCCAGTGAAGGTCTTTCTCCCGACGGTGGTTGTCTCCGGATCGCTCCACGTCTACGTGAGCCAGACCGACCGGGGTGAGCTTGTCTTCGGCGCTTCGGTGGACCCTTTCAACACCTACCAAGTGCGAGGTTCGCTCGATTTCACCGAGGAGCTTGCAGGCCACGTACTCGAGTTGATGCCCGGCATTTCTCGAATGCGTCTGCTCCGCCAGTGGGCTGGGCTTTGTGACATGACGCCGGACTACTCACCCGTGATGGGGTTCACCCCTGTCGAGGGATTTCTGTGCGATGTCGGTTGGGGGACGTATGGCTTCAAGGCTGGCCCCGTATCCGGCGAACAAATGGCCGAGTGTGTGGCCACCCAACAGACACCGAAACTTATCGAACCGTTCCGCCTTGAGCGCTTCTCGACCGGCAAACTCGTCGGCGAAAAGGGCGCGGCAGCGGTCGGACACTAGGAGCCCCTGATGTTGCTCGTTCCGTGCCCCAACTGTGGCCCTCGCAACGCCTCTGACCTCGTGTACAAGGGTGAGTCGCACACTCGGCCTGATCCGAATCTGGTGACCGAAGCAGAGTGGCGGTCCTACCTCTACCTCGAAGACAATCCCGCAGGCTGGCTTCGAGAAACCTGGTATTGCCGATCGGGGTGCCGTCGATACTTCGTGCTCGAACGCGACACGACAACCAACGAGTTTCGCAACCCGCCGGTTCCCGGCGCCAAGATCGGCGGCAAGGCATGAGCACCAGTCCAAGCTCTCCCACCCGGATCGACGCGCAACCGGGTGAAGTCATCGACCGGTCCACCACGATTCGATTCTCTTGGAATGGCACGTCGATGACGGGCTTTGCCGGCGACACCATTGCGTCTGCGTTGATGGCAAACGGAGTGCGCGTGATCTCCCGCAGTATGAAGTATCACCGGCCGCGCGGTTATCTGACGGCCGACTTCTGGGATCCCAACGGATTCGTGCAGGTCGGCGACGATCCCAACGTTCGCTCAGGTCACCGTTTGATCGAGAACGGAATGGACGTCGAGCCGCAGAATGTCTGGCCTTCACTCGACCACGATGTGAAGGCTGCGAATGGCTTGGTGGGTCGCTTTCTCACCGCTGGCTTCTACTACAAGACCTTCATGCGTCCAGCCAAGCTGTGGCCGCAATTCGAGAAGGTTCTGGCCACGTTCGCACCGGGTGGAACCGTCGATCTCGACACACCACACCGGTTGCATGACAAGCGCTACATCCACCCCGACGTTGTGGTGGCTGGCGGTGGTCCCGCAGGGATGTCTGCTGCGCTCGCAGCAGCAGAAGCGGGCGCCCAGGTTGTGCTTGTCGAACACGAACACCACCTTGGCGGTCACTTGTTGTGGGGGAGTGATGCTGACCGAGCAGTTGTGGCTCACTTCGCATCTGCGCTCGAGAAGGCTGGCGTCGAAGTGCTTCTCAACTCCACCGTCACCGGACGGTACGAGGACAACTGGGTTGCCATTAATCAACGCAGTCACCCGCTTGCGGTTGAGCGGCTCATCAAGGCACGAGCCAAGATCCTCGTTGTCGCTCCCGGTTTGATCGAGCGGCCCTACGTCTTTGCGGGCAACGACAAGCCCGGCGTGATGTTGTCTGGAGCAGTCCGTCGCCTCATCAACTTGTACGGCGTCAAGCCGGGTTCGAAGGCCGTGGTGTTGACAGCCAACGCCGATGGCGATGCAACCATCGCCGACCTTGAGCGGATCGGCGTCGACGTTCACGTTGTCGACGCACGGAAAGGTGAGGGGATCGTGGCTGCCGATGGCCCAGCCAAGAGTGTGACCTCGGTTGAAGGAGCGGACGGCACCAAGATCGATTGCGATCTGCTCGTCACGGCCATTGGCTGGACCGCTCCGACGTCGCTGCTCAACATGTCCGGCGATCGGCCGGTTTATGACCCACAAACAGCGCGCTTCTTCCCCGGTGTCGACATCGACAACGTGCTGAGCACGGGCGGAATTGTGGGCGATGGAATGTTGGACGAAGTGATCGACCATGGGCAACAGACAGGTCGGTTGGCTGCCGATCGAGCCGCCGCGGTCGCTCACCGACTTCAGGCATTCACTGCGCGGGCGACTCCGGTTCACGGAGATGAGCCGGAGTGGACTCCCGATAGAAGATCGGAGTTACCTCGAGATGCTCACCCGGAACTATTCCGATCATCCACGCACGGCATCGTTGATTTCTCCGAAGACGTCGGGTCAAAGGATCTCTTTGGTGCCGCGGCAGAAGGCTTCGACTCTGTCGAACTGATCAAGCGTTTCACGACCGCGACGATGGGTCCGGCCCAGGGCAAGCTCGAAACCGTCAATACGGTGGCGGTGCTGGCCGAAGCTCGCGGCGAGACCATCGCCGAGGTGGGGACCACGGTGTGGCGCCCGCCTTACGCGCCGATCACCCTCGGCGCACTCGCTGGACGGATCTTCGAACCAGTTCGAGTGTCGTCGATCCAGCCATGGCACGAACGCAATGATGCCGTACCGATTCTGGCGGGAGCATGGATTCGGCCCGAGCATTATGGCGATGCTGCTGCCGAGGTGCGGAACACTCGAGAGAACGTCGGCATCATTGATGTCACGCCGCTCGGCAAGCTCGACCTCCGGGGCCCAGATGTTCCCAAGCTGCTGAGCATGCTCTACACCAACAAGTGGATGAAGCTGCCGGTTGGCTCGGTTCGCTATGGACTGATGTGCGCAGAAGATGGCGTTGTCCTCGACGACGGCGTCACCGCCCGACTGGGTGAAGAGCACTATTTGATGACCACGACAAGCTCCGGCGCGGCGACGATTTGGGAGTGGGCCGAGAACTGGCTCCAGACCGAACATCCGGAGTGGCAGGTACACATCACGCCGGTAACGACCGGGCTCACGAGCATTAACGTCGCTGGTCCCAAGAGCCGTGAGTTGGTCGGGCGGCTCACCGATATTGATCTCGATCCTCAGTCGTTCGAGTACATGCAGGTGCGGACTGGATCAGTGGCGGGAGTCGAGAACTGCATCGCTTGGCGCATTGGATTCACAGGCGAACTCTCCTATGAGCTTCACGTGCCTTCTGGACACGGCCTTCACGTATGGGAATCGCTTCTCGAAGCCGGAACCGATCTCGGCGTGAAGCCATTTGGCCTCGAAGCACAGCGAATCATGCGCTTGGAAAAGGGCCACTTCATCGTGGGTCAAGACACCGACGGCCTCACGAAAGCACCGTCGACTGGGATGAGCAGCTTGATCAAGCTCGACAAGGACGACTTCGCTGGGAAGGCGGAGCTCGGGTGGGCCATGGAAGACGTCGAAGCCCCGATCGTGGTGTCGATTCAGACCTCCGACGGCACCATCGTGCCCCGCGAGGCATCGCAGATCGTGAAGGCAGGCACGAACGAGATTCTCGGCCGCATCACGTCGTCTCGAATGTCGCCGACCCTTGGACGCTCAGTCTGCCTTGGGCAGGTAGCGCCACACGTCAGCGCCCCAGGGACCGAACTCACGATCGTCCTGGCCGATGGCACCAGAACCCAGGCCAACGTGATGGAACATCATGCGCATTTCGATCCGGAAGGAGAGCGTCTTCGTGGCTGATTCACCGACGTTCCGTGGACCCACCCGATTCGAGAGTCCGATTGTGGCGTCCTACATGCCGCACTCGAGAGAGCCGCTGACTCTGACCGATGAGTCATCGACGACCAAGCTGATCGTTCGAGCCGCCGACGACTCGGACGCGGCCGCTCAGCTCGGTGTGGGATTCGGTTCCAGTCGGGTGGCTGGAAACGTTCACATCTGGGGCCAACGTCCGACCGAATGGTTGTTGGTCGGCGGGGGAGAAGACGTCGCCACATTCGCTGGGTCGCTCGATCAGAGTGGGCATGTCAGCCTCATCGATCACACCCACAGCCGAGCCTTGTTTCGACTCCAGGGCGCACCGTCCACCGATCTGCTCGAGAAAGTGTGTGGACTCGACTGGGGAGACGCCATGACGCCCGATGGTGCCGTAACGTCTGCCTCGGTTGCCAAAGTCGGGTGCGATATTGCTCGCCACGATCAGGATGGCGTTGCCTCCTACCGCATTGCCTGCGATCGGTCGTTCGCCCAGTATCTCTTCGACGCTCTGCTCGATGCCGGCGAGGAATTCGGCATCAACGCCGTGGTGTGAACTGGCCAGACGTGAATCGGCCGGTTTGATTCAGGACGATTCGATCTCGAGTACGTCCGCTTCGGCCAGCGACCGGCGGATATCGACATCGGCCTTTGGCGCGACGTCGGGACAAAATCGTCGGGATGCCTGTTCGAGAGCCTCGCGCACCTCGTCGGCGAGCTGGGTTGCATCGGCCCGGTTGCACTCCACGACGACCGAGTCGTGGACAGTCTGCACCGGACGAGCGCCCGGAAAGCGAACCAGACGGGCGTCGATGTCTGCATATGCCGCAAGCATGATGTCGGCTACGCCGCCCTGAATGGGTGCGTTCCGCCATGCGTTGACCATGGCAGATGTTCGCTCTTTGGCCGCTCGCTGAAGTGAGCGGTAGGCGACATCGGCACCGAGCGCGAGCGCCATTGCCTCGATGTAGCAGCGGCGAAGCGCTCGATCCTCGAACTGTCGACTGATCTCACCGTCAGAGAGTGGAACGCCATCGTTGTTGTGAAGCTTCACGTCGAACTCGGCCTCGAAGTCGGAACGAACCGACACCAGGGCGGAACGGTCTGAGCGCACCGCGTCGGTGATGGCGGCGAGGAAGAGGCGATCGAGATGGAGGTTGAACTGCTGTCGTCGGCCGGCGACGGTACGGCTTGCGAACGTGAACGGTTCGCCATCTGCCAAAAGCGCGACTGGAGCGGAGTAGTTCATCAACCACTCGATCTCGGCCTGAAGCGTCGGGCCAGCAGCGCCATGACGGTCGGGGTGCAACTCAGCAATTTCCGCCGCGTTTGGCCAGCGATTCTGGGTCTTGCGGAACGTGCGGCGAATCCCCGAGACCTCGGCAAAGCCGCGGGCCAGGCGCATCGTGATGTCCCAGTCAATTCGTGATGTGTCATCGCTGATGGTTCGAATTTCAGATATCCGATCCTCGGCCCAGGCCGCCGTGCCGGGGTAGGTCCGGCGATATTGGGCCAAAAGTTCCTTCGCCTCGTCGACGCTCGTGGGGGAGCCCTCGGCGGTCAGTGAACGAGCGAGCGCAGATGCGCCGGTTCCATACGCAATGCCGAAGTTGAGCGCCTTGGCGATCTGCCGGAGATGTTTGAACCGATCAGGGTCTCCCTGACGCAACTGTTCTGGATCGAAACCGAACATGCTGGCTGCAGTGCTGACGTGGACATCGACGCCTCGAGCGAATGCTTCGCGCAGTGGTTTGTCGTCGGCTACTTGAGCGAGGAAACGCAGCTCGGCCTGACTCAGATCGGCGTGGACGAACACGCGCTCGGTGTCCGGCGGGGTGAAGTACGGCTTCATCCGCGGCGTGAAATTCTGTGCGTTCGGGTTCCGGCTCGCGAGACGGCCAGTATTGGTGCCAACGACCTGCAGATATTGAGGCCGAAGCCGACCGTCGTCGTGGAGGTGTTCGCGGATCGACTCGCCATACGTGCTCAGCGTCTTGGTCAAGCTACGGAACTCGAGGAGCGCCGTGCTGAGGTCACCCCCGATTTCTCGGAGCACGGTGGCGGTGACCGAGTCGGCGTCGGCGAGATGTCGCGGCTGGCGGTAACGACGCTCGGTCCAAGCGAGAACTTCTCGTTCGGACCATCGGTTGAGGGCGTGACGAACCTGACGGTCAGAAGCAGGGTTCCACGACGGCTCGACCACATCATCGAAAAGAGTGCCCTGGCCGCCCCCGGTGAGCGCCGCAAGCTTGCCGACGACGAGCCGATGCTGATCATCCATCCGGGACAGCTCGGCCTCCCAGCCAGCCCAATCAAACGGCAGTCCTGTTCGTTCCATCTGGTCGAGAAACGGTCGCGCTGCCATCTCGACGTCGCTGATTTCGGTGAGCTCGGCTCTGTGGAGTGCCGTCCGAATCTCGTCGCTCACCCAGAGCGTCTCGACCGCGTCGGCTGCCGCGTAGCGAATCTGGTCATCGGTCAGATCGTCGAACGCTGTGTAGGAAAGCTGTGTGGTGCCTTTGCCCTCGGCCTCGATACCGAGGTAGTGGCTGGTCGCCCATGCGAGTCCGTGAAACCAGGTGAACCCACTGCGTCCCTGATGGATCAGGGCATCAGCGAGCTGGGCATCCCACCACACGAGTCCGCGAGTGGTGTCGGCCGATTCCCACACCGCAGCGTCCAGGATGCGCGCATCGAAGTTGGCGTTCCAGGCATCTGCGACCACCCCATCGAGCACAGGCGCGAGCAGTGTTGGGTCGAGATCACGGGCATCGACAACGAAGGCTTGCTCGGTGCCATCAACGCTTCGAGCCGCAACTGACATCACTCGCAGAATCTGGGCCTTTGGTCCATTGATCGGGACCTCGGTGTCGATTGCGACACGATCAGCTCGTCGGAGAACCTCCGCGAGGGTTTGCAGTTGCGATGGTTGATTGATGAGCGTGTAGGGAACGTCGTGGGGGTTCCGCACTTGGATCGCGACCATTACTTCAGGGCTCCCACGCCTCCGACCTTAAGCGGGGTCAGTGACATTGCGTCACTGAGAGACGGGTTTACCCGTTCTTGGGAAGTTCGCTGAACGGCGTGTCGCGGCCCGGTCCTGGTTCTTTGGGCAGGCCGAGCGCTCGCTCCCCGATGATGTTTCGCTGCACTTCGTCGCTCCCGCCGTAGATGGACGGTGCGGGTGAGAACATCGTGATCTCCTGGAACAAACCGCCGCTCACGCTGTCGTCGCCAGTGATCATCGCGTGGGGACCCAACACCTCGCAGCTGATGTCCCGAGTCATGCGTGTGACGTGACTGTTGCGGAGCTTGGCCAGACTGCCTTCGCCCCCGGTCTTCGCGCTGCCCGACTTCATTCGTCCGACATGCCAACGGGTGATCATCATCGACGAATGGAGTTTCACGAGATCCTGGCGAATCGTCGGATCGGTTGCGGCGTCATTGTCTGACGCATGGTTGATCAGTTGTTTGATTCTCCCGGGCCCCACCATGCCGGAGCTGAGCGCCGAAATTTTCTCACCGAAGGACCCAGCCGGCTTGTCGAGGTGACCGCCGATGGATCCGGGGAGGGCGGCCGACGGAGCGGAGATGCTCTCGCCGCCAATGCTGTTCCGCTCGAACATGAGCGTCGTGTTGGCGACCCGCCAGCCGTCGTTGAGGTCACCGACGACGTGATCGTGTGGCACCCGGGCCTCATCGATGAACACTTCATTGAAAAGTGACCGGCCAGTCATCTCTCGCAAGGGTCGAACCTCGACGCCGTCTTGTTTCATAGGGAAGACGAAATACGAGATGCCGCGGTGCTTGGGCGCATCGGGCTCAGTCCTGGCCATGAGAATGCCGTAGTCGGCCCATTGGCCCATCGAGGTCCAAACCTTCTGGCCCGACACCACCCACTCGTCGCCATCACGCTCGGCGCGCGTCTGGATCCCGGCGAGATCCGAGCCTGCGCCTGGCTCGCTGAATAGTTGGCACCAGCCATGCTTCCCGTCCAGAATTTTCGGCACGTATGTGTTGATGAGTTCATCTGAACCGTGTGCAAGAAGCGTCGGTGCGGCAAGCATCATCCCGAGTCCGCTTGGCGGACCGAGCGCTCCTCGGTCAATCATCGCGTGGGCCAGTTTCGTAGTTTGGGCTCGAGACCACCCTCGGCCCCATGGTGCAGCCAGCGTGGGGGCAGCCAGACCAGCACGGGCCAGACGGTCCCACCACTGCTCGACGGGCAGGTCGGCGTCCCAGTTCTGGTCGAGCCACTCGTCGATCGGCAGGTCATTCTCGATATCAGTCATGGTCCTGATCCTCAGTTCAGGTCGAGTACGTCGACGATCGAAACGTGGAGTTTGACCGTTGGTGGTTTGTAGTCGCCGTAGGCCGCGGCTCGCTCCGGCGATGCGTTGTAGGTCGCCTCGACCTCTTTGAAGGCATCCAGATCACCGTCAAAGCTCGTGGACCAGACGAACTGGCTCGTTTCGTGATCGGCGTAGGCCCAATCGAGCGTGAGTCCATATCCCGCTCGAGCGGGTACAAGTCCCTTGAACCATTCCACGAATTCGTCGAGTTTGCCTGGTTCGATTTCGTAACGACGGAGCTGGGTGGTCATTCGGCGATCGTAGTTCCGACGACCCCGTCATCTCGAAGTGACGCGATCTCCTCAGCTCCGAATCCCCAGTCGGCGAGCACCTCGTCGGTGTCCTGGCCGTTCTTCGGCGGAGGGCACGAGATCTCGCTCGGTGATTCGCTGAATCGAGGAGCGGGTGCAGGCTGGATCACGCCGCCATGTTCAACGAACGTTTTGCGCTCGACCAAGTGCGGATGGTGCGGCGCTTCCTCCATGTCGAGCACAGGCTGAACGCACGCATCGATCTGATCGAAAAGTTCGGTCCATTGATCTCGGGTGCGAGTGGCGACTACGGCTGCCAACTTTTCGCCCAGTTCTGGCCATTGGGTTCGACTGGCGCGAAACGAGAACTCGGCGTCGTCCAGCTCGAAGACCGCAGCCAGATTGCGATAGTGCTTGGGGCTGAGGCAGGCGACAGAGATGAAGCGATCGTCAGAGCAGCGATACATCCGGTACAGCCAGTGGCCACCGTCAACGTTGTTCGCTTCTCGCTCGTTGCGCCAGACCCCGCCCGCCATGCCGCCGTACATGTACGCCATGAGGTTGGCTGACCCATCGACCATTGCGGCATCGATGACCTGACCGCGGCCGGTCCGTTGGGCCTCGATGATGCCGGCCATCATGCCCATCGCGAGATACGCGCCTCCGCCGCCGAAGTCTCCGCCCAAGATCAACGGAGGAACCGGATGGTCTTTGGTGCCGACGGCACCTGCAACTCCGGTGAGCGAGACAAAGCTCAAATCGAATCCGGCTTTGTCTGCCAGCGGCCCGTACTGGCCAAACCCGGTCATCCGGCCGTAGACGAGGCGAGGGTTTCGGGCGAGTGCCACCTCTGGCCCCAGCCCGAGCTTCTCGCAGACGCCAGGACGGTTGCCTTCGATGAACCCGTCGGCCTGATCCGTGAGCCGCAACATCGCTTCGACGCCGTCCGGTGTTGTGAGATCGATGGCGACCGCTCGTCGGTTGCGCCACATCGTTCGATATTCGTCTGAGGGGTAGCCGTAGTCGACCTCTTCCGGGCGATCGACACGGATGATCTCGGCGCCCATGTCTGACAACAGCATTCCGGCAAACGGGCCAGGCCCGATGCACCACATTTCGACGATCTTCAATCCGGACAGGGGTCCCACAGCGCCTCCAGCGTTCGACGTCGGACCGTAGTCGGATGGGTCTGGCACAGCGAGATGGCTGTCAGTTCGGTGATGCCGATTCGGTGAGGATGTTGGAGCAACCGATAGAGGATGGGCCGGACATCTCGGGTCTGCGCAGCGTCTTGTACGGTCTGGCGATGAGCTTCAACGAATTTCAAATGCAATCGATCACCGGTGAACCGGTGGAGTTCTCGCAATTCGACGACCAGGTGAGCCTGGTCGTCAACGTTGCGAGCAAATGAGGTCTTACCCCTCAGTACGCAGGTCTGCGTGCGCTTCAAGAACAACACGGTGACCAAGGATTCAACGTGCTTGCATTCCCGTGCAATCAGTTCGCCGATCAAGAACCGGGCTCGGATGCCGAGATCCTCGAGTTCGCGACCTCGACGTACGACGTGAACTTTCCCATGTTCTCCAAGGTCGAAGTCAACGGTGAGACGGCAACGCCCCTTTATCAGTGGTTGAAGGCCGAGAAGCCAGGCGACGGTGAGAGCGCCGAGATCACCTGGAACTTCGAGAAGTTCCTGGTGGATCGTTCTGGCGCCGTCGTTGCTCGCTGGGGTCCACAAACGACGCCGGAAGAAATCGGAGCCGAACTTCCCAGCTGGCTTTGACGCTGATCAACCATGGTCTGCGGCACGATCCAGATGTGGATAGTGGAAATGAGAATCATTACCATTAGCGTTCGACGGTGTGAGATTCACCACTCTGAACCGTCGAACGTTCGTGCTCGCCCAACTTGCCGCGGTGAGTCTGATCGCAACGGCGTGCGCCGGTTCTGCGGATTCGGCTGCGCCGGCCTCGGACAAGCCGGTCGTGCTCGCGACCACGAGCATTTGGGCTGACGTCGTTGCCAACGTCAGTTGCGATGGGTTGGCGAGCGTTGACACGGTGGTTCCGCTTGGGGCTGACCCGCATAGCTTCGAAGCGTCCCTCGCAGATCGCGGCCGTATGGATGATGCCGTATTGATCGTGGCGAATGGACTCGGCCTCGAAGAAGGACTCGACGACACGATTGACGCGGCAGAGACCGCCGGAACACCGGTGGTTCGAATCGCCGACCATCTCGAGGTTCTGCATCCCGAGGATGAGGGCGACGAACACGGCGACGAGGGCGACGAACACGACGATGAGGGCGACGAGCACGGCGACGAGGATGAGCACGCTCACGAAGGCGAGGGCGACCCTCACATCTGGTTTGACCCCATCCAGGTGGCAGAAGCGCTCCCAGCGTTGAGCGAAGCGCTCATCACCGAGGCCGGGCTTGATCGGTCTCGCGTTGAGGAATGCACCGACTCCTACAGGGCGCGTCTCGTCGAAACCGACCAAGAGATCACTGAACTCGTTGCTCTGCTTGCTCCTGAAGATCGATTGCTCGTGACGAGCCACGACTCGCTTGGCTACTTCGCAAATCGCTACGGTTTCGAGGTGATCGGGACGGTGATCCCGGCTTCGTCCAGTTTGGCCGAGCCCAATCCGGCCCAACTCGAAGCGCTCGTGCACGTCGTCGATGAAGCTGGCGTCCCGGCGATTTTCGCCGAGGCGCAACTGAGCACGGCTGACATCGATGCGCTCGCTCGTCGCCTCGACGATGTCGTTGTGGTCACCCTCCTCACTGGTTCGTTGGAGCCGGAGGGCGAAGAAATCGACTCTTATGAAAGCCTTCTGGTTTCCACCGCGTCGACCATCGTGGACAGCCTTCTCGTCGATTGAACCACATCCTCGAAATGGATCGGACGACGGGCATCGGGCCAGCGTAGGTTTTCTGGCGTGGCTGATCTCCTCGTGCATGGTGGAAGAGTTCTCGCAGCGGGTGCTGATGAGCCCCTGGCCGCTGACCTCCTGGTCAAGGGGGCAACGATTCGCGATGCAGCGTCCGAGGTCACAGCGAACACGGGGCGCGTGATCGATGCGACAGGAGCCCTTGTGCTTCCCGGTCTCGTCGATGTACACGGTGATGCGTTCGAGCGAGCCATCATGCCTCGCGGTGGAGTGATGGTCGATGTAACTGACGGGATTGCGGACAACGACGCCGCACTCTTGGCCAGCGGCATCACAACCGCCTTTCTGTCGATCACCGACAGCTGGGAACCGGGTTTGCGTAGTCGAGCCACGTTGCGGCAACTGATTGACGCCGTCGATGTGCTCGGCGTGGGGCCCGATCGCCGAGTGCACGTGCGCCATGAGCGCTGCAACACCGAAGACTTTGACGAGCTTCTCGGATGGATCCGCCGGGGAGTCATCCACATGATCTCGTTCAACGACCACACTCCCGGCGGGATCGCCCACGTGAAGGGGATCAGCCCAACGCAGATCGGACGTTCTGGCGTCGCGGTCGAACATCTGCAGAAGCTCGAACGTGAAGCGATCGAGCGTCGTCCGCTGGGCCATGAACAGGATGCAGCCTTGGCGGAGGTTTGTGGGGAGGTGGCCTGTGTCACTGCGAGCCATGACCCCGGCACCATGGCTGATCTCCAACGTGATCTGGCGTTGGGGGTCGCGATCGCAGAGTTCCCGATCACGATTGAGTTGGCCCAGTCTTACATCGACAACGACATCGAGGTTCTCCTCGGAGCCCCAAATCTGGTGCGAGGCGGGTCACATCTCGGCAACCTGTCGGTTCGCGCTGCGATTGCGGCGCAGGCGGGCACCGTGCTGTGCTCGGACTATCACTATCCATCGTTGCTGCGTGCGCCATTTGTGTTGGCCGATCTCGAGCTGTGCTCATTCGGTCGGGCTTGGTCGATGGTGAGCGATGCTCCTGCTCGCGCCTGTGGCCTGACGGATCGGGGTCGCCTCGAGCCAGGAGCGCGAGCTGATCTCGTTGTCGTCGAGCCTCCAACCGATCGAACCGGGCCCAGAGTTCGGACTGTCATCGTCGGGGGCGAGGTCGTCCATCAGGTTGCTGCAGGCTGATGGGAGAGCCCGAGGCGCCTCGTCGGGAGCTGATTCTCTACGCAACGCCGACGGGCGAGTTGGCTGCGCAGATCAAGGAATTCGAATCCCGGATCACTGCTGAGCTTGGAGCAACGACTGCCCAGGCGTATCCGCCACACGTCACGCTGACGGGCTTCTTCTCCCGAACAAACGCTCGAGCTGACGAAGTCATCTCCGACGCTCGTTGGGTCATCGCCAGCCTTGGGAATGAAGCCCGAGATGACACGAGTGTCGTGGGCCTCTCGGTGTCTTCCACATGGGTCGGATTGAACATTGTCTCGCTGGGGTTCGAACGGCTCGCCGGTGCGATCGCCGCCCGAGACCGTGTGGCCTTCGGTGACGACGCAATCCGGCTCAAGAATCAGTTGCACCTCTCGCTGGCCTACGGCGAACTCGGTCCTGGACAGGCCCTCGCTCCGTATGCCGATCGCGCCCGCGATCTGATCGACCATCGTGCTCTGGTGAAATGGGATCTCGCGATTTGGGAACGAGGATCGACGGTCGGTGGCTCGTCGAGATGGACTCAGCACTGAAGGTCTTGAATGGGGTCGATCTCCAATGGCGTGCGTACGCTTCGCGCATGACATCGAGCGCGCTACTTCTCGAGATGGTCACCGCCGAGGTCGCGGCCCTGCACGTGGAGTTCCAACAGTGGATGTGCGGGGAGCCCGGCTCACTCGATCGAGTCGATCAGGTTCTCGCCGACGACTTTCATTTCGTTGGGCCGCAGGGCATCGCGATCGTTCGGGCGGATCTGCTGTCCGGACTTCACGCCGCCCGAGGCGGACGATTGGTGTCGATTCGCACCCAAAATGTGGCAGTTGTGTGGCAGCGCGGTCCGATCGTGGGCGCCAGCTACGAGGAATGGCAGCAGACGAGTGAGCAGACGACCGCCCGGATCTCCTCCGTGGTGTTCGAAGTCGCCGACGCGCTTCCCGGTGGTCTTCGATGGTTGAGCGTCCACGAGACGTTTTTGCCCGGCAAGGGTGAATCGTCAGCTGGTTGACGTGCAGCTGGGTCAGCTGAAGACAATGCCCTTGAAGTCGTTGTTGACCACTTCGTCGAGCTTGGCCTGAAACTTCGGGAACCCACCGTTGTACACCATCGGTCGGAACGATCCCTCCTCATGGCCTTCGACATTGGAGTTGTACCCGGTGAACCAACCCTTCGCCTTCCGAAGGAGGAGCATCTGATACATCTCGGCTACGTGGGCTGTCCACTCGGCATCGGCCTCGGGAGTTGATTCGAAGCGCTCCGCGCCGGTCTCCCAGACGTGCTCGAGCACCTCGGTTGCAAAGTCGACCCCCATTTCGATGCCGCGAGGGAAGTTGGCTGAGGCCGAGCCGCTTTGCGGTCCAGCAAGCATCAGAAGGTTCGGGAAGCCCGTGATCAGCGATCCCATGTACGTGGACGGACCGTCTTTCCACTCCTCGGCGAGTATGGCCCCGTCGGCGCCGTGAATTTCGATCTTGTCGAAGGCTCCCGTGATGGCATCGAATCCAGTGGCGAAGACGATGATGTCGAGATCGTGTTCTGCTGCGGTGGTCCGGATCCCGGCCGCGGTGACCTCCTCGATCGGATGTTCGCTGATGTCGACGAGATGGACGTTCTCCCGGTTGAACGCTTCGAGGTAGTTGGTCTCCATGGGCACGCGTTGGTAGCCAAACCCGTGATCTTTCGGGATGAGCTTCTCGGCAACCTCGGGGTCGTTGACCCGGGCTCGCATCCGACCAGCGATGTATTCGGAGAACTCTTCGTTGGGTTCCTCATCGATGAAGATCTCGAGGAAGTTCTGGAGCCAGATACCGAAGCCAGGCTCGTCGTAGAGTCGGTCCCACAACTCGAGTCGCTCTTGTCTCGACACGTTGTAGAAGCCCCGCCGGTCAGGCGTGTGTTCAAAGCCGCCGGGTGATCGCTTGCACTGCGCAAAGATCTCGTCGTAGCGGGAGCGAATGTCGTCCATCTCTTCTTCGGAGATCGGTCCGTTGTTCAGAGGGGCACTCCAGTTCGGGCGACGTTGGAACACCGTCAGGTCGCCGACCTTGTCCGCAATCTCGCCAATGACCTGGATCCCGGTCGCTCCCGTGCCAATCACGCCCACTCGCTTGTCGCTCAGATCGAGTGGTTCTGCCGGCCAGTTGAACGTGTGGAAGGCCTGACCTTCGAAGGAGTCCATGCCAGGCAGGCGAGGTGGAGTCGGGATGGAGAGCAGGCCGAGAGCGGTGATGACGACGCGGCTCGTCAAGGTTCGTCCGTCGTTCAGCTCGAGCCGCCAGATGTTCGCTGCCTCGTCGAAACGCATCACGTCGACTCGGCAGTTGAACTGCATGTACTGGCGCAGTTCGAACTTGTCGGCGACGTAGTTCAAATACCGAAGGTTCTCGGGCTGGCCGGAGAACCGTTCCTTCCAATGCCACTCATCGAGCAGTTCCTTGGAGAACGAATAGCCGTAGGTGTAGCTCTCTGAATCGAACCGAGCCCCCGGATAGCGATTCCAGAACCATGTGCCGCCCAGGTCCTCTCCAGCCTCCAGAACGGTGGCGTTCACCCCGAGATCGGTAAGTCGTTTGATCTGATAGATCCCACCCACGCCAGCACCAATGATGATCGTCTCGTAGTCGGGGCTCGTCTTGTCGTCACTGGTCTGCTCGGTCACCGGTGAATGATCCCATTCGATCGACCGAGCCTCCAAGTTGAACTAGAGCATCAAGCGAGCTTCCACCTCGCCGTCTCCGATCGTTCCGGTCGGCTCAAACCCTCGCTGTAGGTAGAGGGGGGCTGGGCTGCCGCGCCCTGGGACCCAAGAAACCAACAACGACGGCGCCCCCATCGCTCGGGCCTCGTTGATCGCAAGCTCGAGCGCCTCGGTGCCGATTCCTCGACGCTGGTGCATTCGATCGATCAGAAGACGCCAGAGGATCGGCTCCTCATGGTGCTCAGTGGGCTCCGTCATCATCACGAAGCCGACCAGCTCGCCATCGGCCTCAATCCCTCTCAGAAAGGGGACGTACGGGGCTCCGTTTGCCAAGGGTGGGAACAAGGCGTGCATGAAGGCGTTCTCCACCGGAGCGACGAAACGTTCCTGGGTCTTGTGCGTACGAAGCGCCCGAAGCGTGGCCACATTCTCTCTGGTGACCTCCGCCAATCGCACGACTCGGGGTGCCTCTCGTTGGCGGGTCGTCCATGCATCGTGCTCCGCTCGGGTCATCCCGTAGAACCAGTCGTCGGAGTTCTCGTCGCCGACCCAGAAGGAAAGGCGGGTGTGCCCTTCGAAGACCATGCCGACCCGTTCAAGTACCTGGGCGGACGCGACGTTGTCGGGGTGCAACATGGCATGGACTCGAGTGACCTCGGGATGTGACCACAACCAGTCCACGAGCGCCCGCGTCGCCTCGAGCGCATACCCTTGGCCCCACGCGGTCTGGGCGAACGTGTACCCGATCTCTGCGGTCCGGCCCTCCCCAGTGAGATGTACGACGAGATCGCCGAGCACCTCAGCATCATCTGAGGTGGCGACGGTCAGCATCCACCACTCGTCGTTGGATGGACCATCCATGGCCATGGTCCCGGCGACGGATGCTTCGGCTCGCTCCCGCGGGTAGGGGGCAACCCAGTTCTGGTACTCGGCGACGGCCGGATCGCTGCGGCGGGCGACGAGCGCTTCGGTGTCAGTTGCTCGAACGGTCCTGAGAAGAAGTCGCTCGGTGCGGATCGACGAGAAGTTCACGGGCTGAGCAGAGCAGACCGATCTCGACCCGGCAAACAGGTTTGAGCTGTGCTTGCTTCCTGAGTGGCCGGGTCATTTTGTCAGGTTGCCGCGATTCCACCATCGACGACGAACTCAGCACCGGTCGAATACGAGCTTTCGTCCGAAATCAGATAGAGAGCCATCGACGCGACTTCGCCCGGCTCGGCCACCCGTTGCAGCGGGACGATGTTGGCCATCTTGCCTCGAATCGATTCGTTGCCGGGGAGCATCGGGGTGTCGATGAAGCCGGGGTGAATCGAATTCACTCGGATCCCGACGGGACCAAGCTCATGCGCCGCGTTCTTCGTCATGCCGGTGACGGCGAACTTCGAGGCGCTGTACGCGAACGAACCGGGTGCTGCTCGGATGCCGGCGACGGACGACACGTTCACGATCGAGCCTCCGCCGCTGGCGGCCATCAACTCAGCCGCACCCTGCATGCCGAAGAAGACGCTCATCACGTTGATATCGATCATTCGCCGAAGTTGATCCTCGGTGGTGTCAACGAAGCGATTACGTTCGAAGATGGCGGCGTTGTTGACCAAGCCATCGAGCGAGCCGTGTCGGTCGGCGACGAGCTCCATGAGCTTTGACCAATCGTTGGCCGAGCTGACGTCCTGAGTCATGAAGGTCGCGCCGACTTCATCCGCGACCGCCTGTCCTTCCTCGGCCTTGATGTCGGTGAGTACCAAGGTGGCTCCTTGGGCGGCGAACATGCGAGCTTCTTCAGCGCCCTGTCCCTGCGCTGCTCCGGTGATGACCACCGTCTTGCCTTCGAGTCGTCCTGTCATGATGGTCCTTCGTGTTGCGTCGGGCTTGTTGCGTCGGGCTTGCTGAAATCGGTGCCCCGGCGTGAGCACGCGATCTTCCTCCATACCGAGCAAAAACTCGAATGAACCCCAGGATCGGTTCGCGTCGCGGTGCTGTGTGATGCTGGACCGGTGAATGATGAGAAGTTCTTGGTCACTGGCGCTCGAGGTTGTATCGGAGCCTGGGTCGTTCGATGTTTGATCGACGAGGGTGTCGAGGTCGTGGCAGCGGACGTTGGTGCATCTGATCATCGGTTGCGCCACCTCCTCGATGAGGGCG
>CALHCB010000096.1 GCA_937930695.1 uncultured Acidimicrobiales bacterium
AACGAAGAGTGGATGACCGGCTTCGGGTTCCTGCGGTCGACGCAAGGTGCGGTTGTTTCCGACGTGCTTGCGGCCAAGGAAGACGACATTCCACCTCTGGTCTATGCCCGCCCGAGCGACTCAGTTCGCGATGTCGTGGAACTGATGCACCAGCACGACGTGTCCCAGCTCCCCGTCGCCAAGAACGAAATGCCGCTTGCCACCGCCGAAGTCATGGGCTCGATCGACGAACTGCGAATCATGGAGGCAGCATTCGGTGAGACCAGTGTGCTCGAACGCTCCGTCGAAGAAGTCATGAGCCCCAAACTGCCGACAATTGGTGTCGGCGAACCGGTGGAGCTCGCCGTGCAACTCCTCGACATCGCGCCAGCTTTGCTGGTCCTCGACGGGGGGCGGCCTCGCACAGTGCTCGCTCGGGCCGACCTACTTTCATTCCTGTCGCTCGATACCGCCAAAGCCTGAGGAGGCCCGACGTGTCTGACAAAAATTCGTCGTACGGATTTTCTACCCGCGCCATCCATGTTGGCCAGGATCCCGAGCCGATCACCGGTGCGGTGACGGTCCCGGTGTTCCAGACCTCGACCTTTGCCCAAGAGGCAGTTGGAAAGCACTCGGGGTATGAATACGCCCGCACCGGCAATCCGACGCGGACCGCGCTTGAGCGGGCATTCGCCTCGATGGAAGGCGCATCGTTTGGCGTCGACTTTGCATCGGGCCTCGCGGCCGAGGATGCGATCCTTCGCATGCTTTCTCCCGGTGATCACGTGATCATGGGGAACGACGCATACGGCGGCACGTTCCGCTTGATCTCCAAGGTGTTCGGCAAGGCCGGAATCACCTGGTCCGCCGCCGACTTGACCGATCCGAGCACGCTCAACGATGCCTGGCCAGAGGCCACCAAGATCGTCTGGGTCGAGACCCCAACGAATCCGTTGCTCAGTGTTGTGGACATCGCGGCGGTTGCCGAAATCACCCACGCGAACGGCGCCACGCTCGTCGTTGACAACACCTTCGCTACTCCCTATCTCCAACAGCCCCTATCGCACGGCGCGGACATCGTCGTGCACTCGACCACGAAGTACTTGGGTGGGCACTCTGACACCGTGGGTGGATTCGTCGCGACAAACGACGGCGAGATCGACACCCACCTCCGCTTCATTCAGAACGCGGTTGGAGCGGTTCGGGGACCCTGGGACGTGTATTTGACCCTCCGAGGAGCCAAGACGCTCGGCGTGAGGATGGATCGTCACAACGAGAATGCTTCGGAAGTCGTCGACTTGCTGAGCGGACACCAAGCGGTGTCGACGGTTCTTTATCCCGGCCTTGAAAGTCACCCTGGCCATGCCGTGGCCAAGAAGCAGATGTCTGGCTTTGGTGGCATGGTGAGCTTCCGGGCCGCCAACGGGCGTGACGCCGCGATCCGCATCATCGAGTCGACCGAGCTCTTCACGTTGGCGGAATCGCTTGGAGCGGTGGAATCGCTCATTGAGCATCCCGGTGTGATGACGCATGCATCAGCTGAGGGATCACCGCTCGAGGTTCCGGACGATCTTGTCCGTCTCTCGGTTGGCATTGAGGACATCGCCGATCTCCTTGCTGACCTCGAGCAAGCTCTCGAAAACGGCTGATGTCGTCTGCTCCCCGAGTTGCCGTGCTGCCGAAGAGCGGCCGGTTCGAGTCGCTCGAGGCGGCGGTCGTCGACGGGGGAGGGGTGGTCGCCTCGATCGAAGAAGCAGACGCCCTGGTGTGGGCGGACCCTGCCTGCCCCGAGGACCTTCCAGGCATCTTGGCTCGGGGGCCCAGCGTGCGATGGGTCGGCTTGCCGTTCGCTGGCATCGAGCCTTACCTGGGATATCTCACCGACGAACATGTTTGGACCGCGGCGAAGGGCGTCTACGCCGTGCCGGTGGCCGAGCATGTTGTGGCTTGTGCCCTGGCTGGCCTGCGTGGGTTGGTGCACTACGGCCGCCAACGAGAGTGGAGCGGACCACAGGGACGCAATCTCGTTGGGGCCAACGTCACGATTCTTGGTGCGGGTGGGATCACCGACGAACTCGTCAGGCTGCTTGAACCGTTCGAGTGTCGGATCACGGTGGTCCGCCGACAGGCCGATGCCTACCCGGGCGCAGCGCGAACGCTGAGTCTGACTGATCGTCTTGATGGGCTCGCTGACGCAGACGTCGTTGTGCTCGCCCTGGCGCTCACGCCCGAGACCAACGGAGTGATCGGAGCCGCCGAACTCGCAGCAATGCCAAAGCACACTTGGCTCATCAACGTGGCCCGTGGCGGTCATGTGCAGGTCGACGCGCTGCTCGCAGCTTTGGCCGCTGATGACATCGGCGGCGCAGTGCTCGACGTGACAGATCCCGAGCCGCTCCCTGACGGCCATCCGCTGTGGACACAGCCGAACGTGATGATTACCCCGCACGTCGGCAACACACCCGAGATGGGCATCCCATTGCTCGCAGCCCACATCGCAGGGAATGTTTCGAGATTTCGAATTGGTGACGACCTGAGCGGAGTCGTCGACACAAAAGCGGGCTACTAAGCGGGTTATCGGCGCTGCCGCGCCGAACTTGAGTTGCGAAGATGTGAAATCGGTCGCATCAAATTTTGATTGATTGGCAGAGGTGTGACTACCTTGCGTACCGGTTCGCTCCCAAGGGGGTGCGAATTCACGCCGCAAGGGGGTCTTCACGACGTGGCAATGCTCGAAGTCAAGGACATCACTGTTCGATTCGGTGGAATCGTGGCGCTGGATGGTCTGACGTTTTCCATTGAAGAAGGCCAGATCCTGGGTCTGATCGGACCGAATGGTGCGGGAAAGACGACGCTCTTCAATGTCGTCAGCCGCATCTACGATCCGACAGAAGGTTCTGTCACCTTCAATGGCGACGACTTGTTGGCCCTCCAGGCCCACGAGATCAGCCAAAAAGGCGTGTACCGAACATTCCAGAACCTGGCTCTGTGGCCAGGACTCACCGTGATGGAAAACGTCATGGTTGGTGCGCACGCAAATACGAACTCCGGCTTTCTCAAGTCGATGTTCAAGATCGGCAACGCGGCCGAAGAGAAGATGCTCAAGGAGCGGGCGTACGCAGCCCTCACCGAGCTCGGTCTCGAACAGCACGCGTTCAAGCCTGCTGTCGGTTTGCCGTTCGGAACGCTGAAGCGCATCGAACTCGCACGTGCCCTCATCGGTGACCCGAAGCTCTTGATGCTCGATGAGCCAGCCTCCGGGCTGACCCACTCCGAGGTCGATGAGCTGGCAGACGTCATCAAGATGATTCGTGATCGGTACAACCTGACCGTGCTGTTGGTGGAACACCACATGCGCATGGTCATGGCGATTACCGAACAGATCGTCGTGATGAACTTCGGCAAAAAGATCGCCGAAGGCGATCCCGATGTCGTCCGTGCGGACCCACAAGTTGTCGAGGCCTACCTGGGGAGCCAAAAGGTATGACCATTGCAGAGACAGAAACCGCAGGAGCGACCAGTTCCTCCCCGGAGATCATGCTCAGCGTCAACGGAATCGAGGCCAGCTACGGAGCTGTCCAGGTTCTGCGAGATCTGAGCCTCGAAGTGCCCAAGGGCGAAGTCGTCGTCGTGCTCGGTGCCAACGGTGCCGGCAAGACCACGACCCTTCGGGCCATTTGCAACATGGTGACCTGCAGTGGTTCGGTCACTCTTGAGGGTCACGAGATCGGCAAATCGAATACAGCAGACATCGTCAACCGCGGCGTTGCCCACGTCCCCCAGGGACGAGGGACCTTCCCCGAGTTGTCGGTGAAGGACAACCTGTATGTCGGCGCCTACACCCGTGGGGACAAAGACGGTGTCGAAGATGACATCGATCGGTGGTTCACCAAGTACCCCGTACTCGGCGAGCGAAAAGACCAAACCGCAGGATCTCTGTCCGGTGGCGAGCAGCAGATGCTGGCCGTCTCACGGGCGCTCATGTCGCGACCCAAGGTGTTGTTGCTCGATGAGCCATCACTCGGACTCGCCCCGATCATCATCGAAGACCTCTTCCAGACCTTCAAGTCGATCAATGAGGAAGAGGGCACGACGATGCTCGTCGTTGAGCAGAACGCGAACCTTGCGCTCGATATCGCCAACAAGGGCTATGTGCTCGAGGCCGGCGAAATCGTGCTCGAAGGCAATGCGAAGGATCTGCAGAATGACCCCGCCGTCCAAGAGGCCTACCTCGGCGGCTGAGCCCGACCGAGACGACTCACTACCGACTTCACCAGGAGAGATCGCCGCATCATGACACTGCTGCTTCAACGAATCTTCGACGGCCTGACCACCGGGGCAATTTATGCCGCCGTGGCCGTCGCATTGGTCTTGATTTTCAAGGCCACAACACTCATCAACTTCGCTCAGGGCGAGTTGGCGATGATCGGAGCCTTCTTTGGCTACGTCTTTGCCGTTCAAACTGACGTACTTGACTTCATTTCCGAGGACGACACGTACCTCAAGACATGGGTTGCCGCCATTATCGCGATGATCATCAGCGCGATATTGGCGCTCATCATTGAGCGAGTGCTGGTCAGACCCTTTGACCCAACAGACCACTTGCCGGTGGTGCTGATCACACTTGGTCTGTTCCTCATCATCAACGCCATGGCAGGCGAGATCTGGAACTACCAGGCGCAGAGCCCACCAATGCCCGGTTTGTTCCCGAACAACTTCGATGACCTGATCATGGTCGGTGAAGCTCGCTTGTTCTATGACGCAATGGGCATCGTGTTCACGCTTTTGGTCATGCTTGCCATTCTGTTCTTCGTGCTCAACCGCACGAAGATGGGCCTCGCATTCCGGGCAGTGTCCTCCAACACCGAGTCAGCTCGCCTTGTCGGTGTGCGCACCGGTCGAGTTCTCGGCTTTGGCTGGGCGCTTGCAGCGTCGTTTGGAACACTCGGCGCCATTCTGGTGGCACCCCGCCTCTCACTGCAGCCGAACATGATGGCCGTGGTCCTCATCTACGCACTGACGTCAGCTGCCGTTGGCGGTCTTGACAGCCTTGGTGGAGCGGCCCTCGGTGGCGTCATCATCGGCCTCGTCAACTCCGTTGGCGTTGGTTACATCTCTGACTGGGAGCCATTTGAGTTCCTGCGAGCGACTCCGCTTCTGCTGTCGCTCATTGCCCTGTTGATCACACTCTGGTTCAAGCCCTCTGGTCTCTTTGGGACCAAGGCCGTTGAGAGAGTCTGAGGAGGATTCACATGCCAATCACCGTTCAAGAAAACAGTGCACAGCACAAGTTGCATCGCCTCATTGGCGCTGGAGCGTTCGGCGCGGTCCTCGTGGCCCTGCCCTTTATCCTTCCGGAGTTTCAGGTAGGACGTTTGAATCGGGCGATCTACCTCGCCGTTGCCATCCTCGGTCTCCAACTTGTGTTGGGATACGGCGGACTCTTGGCCCTTGGCCACTCAGCCTTCATCGGGACAGGTGCATTCATCACAACGTGGCTTGTGATGGATCAACCGTTCTTCGGCGGGGACTTCTGGGAGTTCTGGATGGCGATTCCGATCGCGATGCTCGTCTGTGCAGGTGCCGGCTCACTCATTGCCGTGCCTGCCTTACGTATCAAGGGTCTCTATCTGGCCCTGATCACCATCGCATTGGCAACCGTCTTCCCTGGCCTGGCAAAGATCGAGTCCTTCGGAATTGCGGAAGCAACCGGCGGGGTCAACGGTCGTGAGCTCACCGAGAAGTTGGTGCCTCCAGGTTGGGCCGAGAGCCTTGGGTTCTCGGCTACTGAGCCTGGCCGGTACCGCTACTTCCCGGTTGTGCTGCTTGCCATTGCTGCCTTCTGGGTTGTCAACAACCTGATCAAGAGCCGCCCCGGTCGCTCTGTTGTCGCCATTCGCGACAACGAAACAGGCGCAGCGGTCAGCGGTGTCGATCTGACCAGGACAAAGGTCACCAACTTTGCGGTCAGCGCTTCACTCGGCGGTCTCGCCGGTGGTATGTGGGCCATGGACAAGGGCTTTGTTGCCGAGCAGGACTACGGCTTCGTGCTCGCTATTGACCTTCTGGTCGGCCTGGTGATCGGTGGTGTGGCGACGGTTCCCGGAGCTGTCGTTGGTGCCCTCGTGGTGGTCTTCATCCGAGAGTTCACCAAGGGCCTCGAGATTCCGCTCGGCTTCTACACCATTGATGGTGGCGGACCGTTGAGCCAGGCCATCTTCGGGTTCATCCTGGTCGTCGTGACCTTCTTCGCCCCTGGCGGGTTGGTCTGGATGTTCCGGCTGATCAAGTCGAAGTTCTACCAAGTCATTCCGGAGATTCCGGAACTTTCCGAGCCGGTCATCCCGTTGGGACAGACCGAGCCGGCAATGGTGATGAGCTGACGCAGCGAGTATTCGCTACCGTCACAAATCGCAACACGACAGACCCAATATGACAATCTCGGGCCGTGACATACGTTCGGTGCCGAGCTCAAGCAAACTACGTTCGAATACACAATTCGCATCCCGTTCGGGATACGACAGGGGAGGAGAACCCAACATGAACAAGCCTGCATGGCGTCGCCTGCTTGCATTGCTCTTTGCTTTCTCACTGGTTGCCGCAGCTTGCGGCGGCGGTGACGATGAGGGAACAGAGGCAGGAGCTGACGAGGGTGGTTCAGATACCACCGAGGCAATGGAAGAAGAAACTGAGGACGACGGGGAAACCGGCGGCCAGGTTGACGAGGACGAAGCTGCCGATGCTATGGCTGACGCTGCTGACGCCGAAGAAGTCGAAGCTGCCGCAGATTCCTTCGAAGGACTTCAGGAAGTCTGGGCCGCTGAGCGTGCCTCGATCGTGGCCGCCCTTCAGGCTGGTGAATATGGCGTCGGAGACGACGGCGTGCTCGTCGGACCTGGCGGATTCACGCTCGACACCAACGCGTGTCCAGCTGACTGGGACAACAACGAAGGCATCACCGCAGACAGCATTCTGATTGGTCACACGACCGCTCAGTCCGGTGCCCTCGCTGCCTACGGCAACATCGGTGTCGGCATGGAGGCGTATTTCAACTACGTCAATGCCAATGGTGGCATCAATGGTGCCAACATCGACATCACCATCAAGGATGATGCCTATGTTGCAACTCAGACTCAGGAACTCGTCAACGAGCTGCTGCAGTCGGACAAGCCGTTTGCCATCAACACCTTGGGTTCACCGAACACCTTCGCCGTGTACAACCAGCTCAACGACGAGTGTGTTCCACAGCCAATGGTCATGACCGGCCACCAGGCTTGGGGCGATCCGGAGAGCCATCCATGGACCACCGGTTACCAGCTGTCCTACGCCACTGAGTCCCTCCTTTGGGGTTCATGGATCGAGCAGAACTTCCCCGACGGTGGCGTCACCGTTGGTGCGCTCGTCATGGACAATGACTTCGGTCTTGCTTACGAACTCGGCTTTGCTGATTTCGTAGAAAACTCCGACATCATTGACGAGGTCGAGTTTGTTCGTCACGATCCCGCAGCGGCAACGCTGACCAACGAGGTCACGACGATCGCTGCTGGCGATCCGGACATCTTCATCTCGATGACTGCCGGAAACCCGTGCCTCCTTGCAATCCAGGAAGCGGCTCGCGCCGGACTCCTCGATTCCACAGATGCTCTGTTCACGCCGTCGGTCTGCAAGGCAGTGTCGGCGTACATGGAGCCTGCCGGAGATGCCGCTGATGGTTGGTACATCGTCGGTGGCGGTCTCAAGGACACGACCGACCCGCAGTGGGCCGACGATCCTTGGGTCTCGTTCGTGAACACCGAGGTTGAGGCTGCTGGTCTCGACTCCGGAATTTCGCTCTTCGGCGACGGTTTCCACCGTGGCTGGGCGTTCGAGCAGGCTCTGCTCATCGCTGCTGAGCTTGATGGTGGCGTGACCCGCACCAACTTCATCATTGCCCTTCGCGGCATGACCTCCATGACGAACCCCGGCTTCTTGGACGGAATTCAGTTCGGCATGAACGGTAACGAAGACGCCTACCTCATCGAAGGTTCCGACATCAGCTTGTTTGATGCTGGAGCACAGACGTGGGTCAAGGAAGGCGGAGTCATCGACCTCGCCGGAACCTCACCGAACTGCAACTGGGTCGCCGGCGAAGGCTGCTGATCTAGAGCAATCGTGATGTTCTGAGCAACTGAAATTGCTCGAAACCAACACCTTGTGCGACGGTGCTGGGGACCTCGGTCCTCAGCACCGTCGCCGTTTTGGGGCAGCGTTCTTCTTCACACATGGATCTCTTCATTCAACGTCTCTTCGATGGCCTGTTCAACGGCGCCATCTACGCATCTCTGGCTTTGGCTCTGGTCACGATCTATCGGTCAACCGGGCTGCTCAATTTCGCTCAAGCTGAGCTCGCCACCTTCAGCGCTTACGTGGGTCTGGTTCTCGCTGGCGGCTCTATGGGGGCATCCTTCGGCGGACTCGCCGGTACAGGCTTGCTCGACGGCCTTCCCGGCTACCCGTTCTCGGTCCCCGTCGCTGTCCTGCTTGCGACCATCTTCGGCATGGTTGCTGGCGCCCTTCTCGAGGTCGTGATTTTTCGCGGACTCGAACGGGGATCCCCGCTGGCGCTCGTCAACGTCACGATTGGCTTGCTCATCGTCCTGAGTGGACTGACGACACAATTCTGGGGTGGTGCCGCACGCATCTTCCCCCAACTTTTTCCTGCCGATTTCGATGATTTCGTGTGGATCGGCGGGGCGCGGCTTCGCTACACGACGATCGGCTCGTGGGCGACCCTGCTCGTTGTTCTGGTCGTCATCACGTTGCTGATGAACAGAACCAAGGCGGGTCTGGCCTTTCGCGCCATTACCAGCAATCGAGAATCGGCACGCCTCATGGGAATACCGGTTGGACGCACCTTGATGTTGGGCTGGGCAGTTGCCGGCGGCCTCGGAGCGTTGGCAGCCTGTCTCACGGCGTCGGTCGTCAGTTTCAGCCCGTTCACGATGCTGGGGGCACTGATCTACGCCCTCGCTGCGGCGACGTTGGGTGGTCTTGACAGTCCCAAGGGTGCGATTGTCGGCGGAATCATCGTGGCCCAGGCCCAGACAATGATTCCCGGCTACTTGGGTTTGCCCACCGAACTGGCGGTCGTGGCCGCAGTCATCGTCCTGGTCGTCGTGCTTCTCTTCAAGCCTTCTGGGCTCTTTGGAACCGTGCGAGTCGAGCGAGTATGACGCCCGCCCCGCCCCGTCCAAAGAATCAGAACTCATCGCAAGGATTCACCTCTCTTGGTTGGCTGCGATGGGTGCTGCCAGTCGCGCTGATTGCAGTTCCGTTGCTTGCCAGTGAGTTGCAGCTCCGCCGATTTACTCAGGTGCTGGTGTTGGTTCTGGCCGTGCTCGGTGTGAACCTCGTGACCGGCTACACCGGACTGATTTCGCTGGGTCATGGTGTATTCGTGGGCATTGGTGCGTTCGCAATGGCCAACTTCCTTGACGAGTGGAACCTCACCTTCTTCCTTGCTTTGCCACTTGCCGCTGGGGTTGCCGGGTTAGCCGGGCTGATACTCGGGATGCCCGCGTTACGCGTACGCGGCATCTATCTGGCCTTGATCACCTTTGGATTCGCCCTGGTCTTCGGCCCGGTAGCGCGTCGTCTCGGCTCGATTACAGGCGGACCGACCGGTCGATCGATCAATCGGAACCTTGACCCACCGGCGTTTCTCGGGTTGCCAGAGGACTACTTTCAGCACTACCGGTACGCGCTTTGCCTACTGGTTGTGGGAATTTGGTTTTGGATCGTGCGCAACCTGGTGGAGAGTCGAATGGGTCGTGCGTTGCGGTCGGTTCGCGATGATCAGCTCGCTGCAGTCGTCTTTGGCGTGAATCCAGTGACGGTGAAGGCAGGAGTCTTTTCGCTCTCGGCCGCGATGGCGGGAACTGCGGGAGCGCTCCAGGCCTACTTGTTCCCGTTTGTCAGCCACGCTGACTTCGACGTGTTTCTCTCACTGCGGCTCTATGCAGCGGCTGTGCTCGGCGGCTTGGGGAGCATCGCGGGCGCCATCTACGGCGTTGTTGCGCTGATCATCGTCCCAGCGTTGAACGGATTGATTGGGATAATCGGAAGTGAAGAGATTGTCTTTGGGTTAGGTCTTATTGTGCTGACCTACATTGCCCCGAATGGAATCGCAGGAATCGTCGACCGACGACGAGCCGAGGCGGATACCGACAGCACTACGTCATGAGCACCCGCGCCATTCTGGCGACGCTGCTCGGTCTGATGCTGATCGCGAGCGCCTGCACGACCTCTGACGCTGATCCAACCAGCGAGAACGACCCCAGTTCGGATACATCCCAACGAGTGGAGAACGAGAGCTTGGAGCCGCCGCGAGGTTTGTCGGACGACGAGCTTGGTGAAATGGAAGCCCTGCTCGCCCTCTACATCGAGGAGCGCGGGAGCTCCCAGGCGATCGATGCCATTGAGTTGATGACCCTCTCGGAGGATCCGGCGTACGCCCCGTTCCTGATCGATCTGCTGAGACTTGGCAATTCCACGATTCTCCTGGGTCCTCTCACCGAAGGACTACAGCTCTTTTCTGGCCTCGAGCCACAAGGCACAAGCAACGAGAACTTCATTCAGTACGGATCATGGCTGCAGGGTGCCGGCATCGACCCAGCACCGGGATATCGAGACTTCAAGCTGGCCCTCTACGAGCGCCCGGACGATGAGTTCGTTGCCCTCCTTGACAGCGTGGAAAGTGACGCAGTTCTGGCGCTGATTCACTGGGGCGGAGTTCCCCGTGGAGGCATTCCAGAACTCAACGACCAGGAACGTGTGTCGGCTGCTGAGGCGGATTGGATGACTCCGGACGAACTGGTCCTTGGCGTCGAGATCGATGGGGAAGCAGTTGCCTACCCACTGCGGATTCTGGCCCGCCACGAACTGGCGAACGACACGCTTGGTGGCATTCCGATCTCGGTCGTGTTCTGCACGCTCTGTCGGACAGGTCTCACCTTTGACCGGCGGGTTCAGGGTGAAGTGCTCGACTTCCAGACGAGTGGCCTCCTCACCAAGTCAAACAAGATCATGGTCGACGTGCAGACCGATACGTTGTGGCGCCATCTTGAGGGAGTCGGTTTCGGCGGCCAATTCGACGGCGTAGAACTTGTCCAATACCCAACCATTACCACGACTTGGGCTGATTGGTTGCGGGAGCACCCTGGGACCGAGACGCTCACCTTTCCCGAGCCCATCTTCTTTGATGACCCTGAACGTCCTCCGATTGCGTACGACTACACGCCAGGCACGGCCTATCAGAGCTACTACGAAAACCCCGGCGTCTGGTTTCCTATTCTCGACACTCCGGACACGTTCCCTCTGAAGAGCGAGGTGCTTGGTGTTGCCATTGAGGACGATGCGATCGCGATTGAGATCACGTCGTTGCTTGACGGTCCCGCCCGCTGGTTCGTCGTCGGCGACACACAGATTCTTGTCGTTCCCACCGCGGCAGGAGCACGGGTGTACGACTCCACGACCATCACGTTCACCGGTTCGTCAGGCGATGTCGTCCCGGACGTTGTGATGGACGACATCGACGTCGGGGATCTGGAGCAGCTGGTCGCCGAGCAGTCCTTCTGGTTCGCGTGGTTTTCCCGCTACGCAAACACAACGACGTGGCCAGTTTCCGGCTGACGCCTCGCATCGCTTGGTATCTAAAGGGTGTAAAAGATGACGCCGATACACGTTCGTGGCCTGGAAACGCTTCTACCGTCTCCTGCCAGCTGTCGTCATGGCGGTTGGCCTGACGCTGACTGTCCAATTTTCATCGGGACTGTCGGCTGAGATAGCGGCGCGTCAGAACGCTGAGCAGGAAGCTGCCATCGCACGGTTCGGCTCGGTTGCTGACGGACGAGCAGATGAGATCCGCCGAGAATCTGAGCGGGTGGAGGGTCTGATCCAGGCACTGCTCGAGAGCCCGACGGCTGACAGTGAACTCGAATCACTCACCGATGACCTGGGAGCCTTCACACGGGGGCCGCTCATCCGAGCAGTTGCCGTCGCCGACTACGGCTCGTCGCAGCTCGCGCTTCCTGAAGGGGCGCTCACCGCGACAGAAATCCCCGGGTCCGTGCAGGGCATCACCGTCACGAACGAAGGCCGCTGGGTCGACACCGTGACGTACAGAGTGTTCAGCGACACGAACCCCGGAAGATCTGTCGCCGTCGTGCTCGACGTGAAGTCGCTGATTGACTCGGAGATCATCGAAGATGGGCTGATCGTTGAGATCGAGGGATTCCCCGGCGAACTCGATGCACACACTCCTCACCCCACCGACATTCGTCTCGAGGGTGATGTGTATGAGACCGCTTCTGGCGCTCTTCACACCCATCGAGACGTGGCACTCTTTGGCCAGAACTCCCAAGTCGCCCTGTCGAGCGATGCTGCGTTCCTCGCCACTGCGAGCACCAACGAGCTCGCTCTGCTGATCGTCTCCGGGGCGCTCCTGACGCTGACGTTTACCGGCTTGGCCTTCTTGCTCGTCCGTCGCATCGATCGAGTTTTCGAAAAGCGGGATGTTGCTGCCAACGCGCGGCGATCCGCCATCGCCCGATTCTCCGCAAGTTTCACGCACGCACCGATGGGAGTGGTCGAAGTCGATCATCGGGGTGAGATCGTCATCGTGAACCCTCGATTTGCCAGCAAGCTTGGCTACTTGCCTGAAGAGCTGGCCGGTCACGGTTTCCTCGACTTGATCGACGGTCAAGATCGGATGTCGGCAGCAGAACAGATTCGGGAGATCCGCGAAGAGGGAACAGGAGCACTGCAATCCGAACGCCGGTATCGAACCATGACGGGAAGTGCTGTCTGGATGCGAGAGTCCGTCAGCGCCATCGAGGCCGACGACGGAACGGTGCACATTCTCATCCAGGTCGAAGACATCAGCGTTGAACGCCGAACTCGGTTCGAGCTTCATCGGCGTGCCCTCTATGACGAACTCACCGGATTACCGAACCGGGCCCATCTGATCAACCAACTTCGACTGGCAGTGGACAACGCACAAGAGATCGGCGACGAAGTGGCCGTGATGTTCGTTGATCTCAACAAATTCAAGGCGGTGAACGACACGTATGGTCATGAGGCAGGTGACCAGATCCTGATCGAGGTCGCCGAGCGCCTGCGTCGTGTGTGCCGAACGGGTGACACCGTGGCTCGTCTCGGTGGTGACGAGTTCGTCGTTGTCTGTACAGGGATCCTCGACCGCGAGATGGCACGATCTGCAGCAGATCGCTACAGCGAGGCGCTCAACGCTCCAACGGTGATTGATGGGACGGAGATGGACGTCTCTGCATCAATCGGACTCGTTATTGCGGGCGGCGACGCCGAACCAGACGTCCTTCTTCGAAATGCCGACAAAGCGATGTATCAGGCCAAGGCAGAAGAAGGCAGCGGAATCGTCGAGTTCGACTACACGATGCAGGCTGCGACTGTCGACCGACTGTCCCAAGAAGTGGCACTGCGTCAGGCCGTCCAGCAGGGCGAGCTCGAACTGCACTATCAGCCGATCGTCAACGGCGAAACCGCAGCCATCGTTGGCGTCGAGGCTCTCGTCCGCTGGCACCATCCTCGCAACGGGCTCACCGTGCCAGGAGAATTCCTTCCGCTCGCCGCCGACCTTGGGCTCGTTCCGGAGATCGATCGTTGGGCCATTGAGACCGGCGCCGCAGCGTTGGTGGGATGGTCAGCCGAGAGCGAAGAAGCCGCAAACTGGTACTTGACCGTGAATACGGTGAGTGATCACTACCTCGATCATGACTTCGCAGACTGGGTCGCCGACGTTCTCGTCCAGACCGGGCTCGAACCCCGGCGGTTGGTCCTGGAACGAGCTGAACACCTTGTCTACGAAGACGATGCGGTTGCCACCTCAACCATCCGAAAGTTGCGCTCTCGGGGAGTGAGAATGTCGCTCGATCAATTCGGCGTCGGTCGCACCGCACTCGCCGATCTTGCAGGTCTTGAAGTCGACAGCCTCAAGATCGGACGATCCTTCATCCAGAACGCGACAAGCCGAGAGCAGTTCGTACTCGAGGGGCTCGTTGCCATTGCCGACGGTCTCGGTGTGGAGCTTGTGGTCGAAGGCATCGAAAGCCAAGCGGAACTGAGCCTCGCTCTCAATGCAGGATTGCGGCTCGCCCAGGGATATCACTTCTCTCGTCCCGTCGACGGCGCCACGCTCGCCCAATCTCGCGACCTCGCCATCCTCTAGACCAGATCAGAGAATCTGGCTGAGAAACAGCTTGGTGCGGTCTTCGGTCGGATTGGTGAAGAAGTGCTCCGGTGTACCGACTTCGACGATCTCGCCGGCCTCCATGAAGATGATCCGGTCAGCGACCTCGCGAGCGAATCCCATCTCGTGGGTCACGACCACCATGGTCATGCCCTGCTGAGCCAGCTCTTTCATGACGTCCAGCACTTCCTTGATCATTTCGGGGTCAAGGGCAGAGGTCGGTTCGTCAAAGAGCATCACTCGAGGCTCCATCGCCAACGAGCGAGCAATCGCCACACGCTGCTGCTGGCCACCGGAGAGCTGACCGGGATACTTGTCGGCCTGCTCAGGAATGCCGACACGATCGAGAAGTTTCCGAGCATTCTCCTCCGCGACATCCTTTGGTTGTTTCTTGACCCACTTGGGGGCAAGCGTGATGTTGTCGAGCACCGTTAGGTGGGGAAAAAGGTTGAACTGCTGGAACACCATTCCGACTTCGGAGCGAATCTTCTCGATGTTTCGCACATCGTTGGTGAGTTCGACGCCATCAACGACGATCGTTCCTCCCTGATGCTGTTCGAGCCGGTTTACACAACGAATCCAGGTCGACTTTCCTGATCCGGACGGACCAAGGACGACGACGACCTCCTGCTCTTTGATCGTCGCGGTTACACCCTTGAGGGCCTGGAAGTCGCCGTACCACTTGTCGACCCCAGTGCAGACGATCATGTCATCGCGGGCTGCCAGTTCGTCTGAGACCGCCGTAGTTGCATCTGAGATACTCATCGTTCACCGACTCCAAGTCGTCGCTCGAGTTTTTGACTGTATTTCGACATTGAGAACGCACCCACCCAGTAGATGAACGAGATGATCAAGAGATTCTCCATCTTGACACCCAGGAAGTCAGTTTGGGCAGAGATGACCTTGTCCGCGATTCGAGTGAGGTCGAATCCACCGACGATTGAGACCAACGAGGTCTCTTTGTAGGTCGCGATTGCTTGACCGACCAGCGGAGGAATCGAGACTCGGAGGGCCTGAGGGAGAACGATGAAGCCCGTCCGCTGCGACCCCGTGAGGCCGAGCGCATCCGCTGCCTCGAACTGACCTCGACGAACGGCCTGCAAGCCACCTCGTACGTTCTCCGCCAGATACGCAGCGGAGAACAACGTGTAACCGATCACGATCGCCGCGGTTTCACTGAGCCCCATTCCGCTCGGCAAGAAGATCGGGATGATCACGCTGAAGAAGAACAGAATGGTGATGAGCGGGACCCCTCGAATGGTTTCGATGTAGACGGTCGACAACACCCGGAAGATAGGCATCCGAGAGGTTCGTCCAAGAGCCAACAACACGCCGAGCGGGAACGAGAGCATCAGTGTCAGCACGGCGATGAACAGCGTGAGCGACAGCCCGCCGAGGAAGAAGTCGCCCTGAATCTCCAGTGTTGACGCCGTGTTGGCCATCGTCGCCATGTAGTGCACGACCGCCATGAACCCGAGCCATCCCCAGACGAGCTGGAGTCGAGTCCGTCGGTCACCGGCGAAGTTGGCTGCGGCCAGGGCAAAGATGGCGAGGAAGAGGAAGCTGAGCCTCGCCTTTTGCAGCATGGGATACCAGCCGAAGAAGGCGGCCACCCAGTTGAAGGCGGCGACGGCGAGCAGCACACCCGCCACGATCTTGCCGATCTCACCCAGTCCTGGTTTGGTCAAGGCATACAAGATCAGCCCGCCACCAAATCCGAAGGCGAGCGCCATTGGAATGTCGGTCGAAATGACGTGGTCCCAATCGAGATCAGGATCTCGCAGGATGACCCACACGATGATGAACGGGGCGAGGAGCCATGCTCCCATCACGATGGCCTTCAAGAGCGCCGCAACTTTGCCCGCGAGTCCTCGGCCGATGAAGTACGTACCGACGAGGATGGCCAAAAGTATGGTCCACGGAATACGGGTGGTCGGCGCGACAAGAGCGTCGGGGTCCGCAACCAGTTCGCCGTCAGCAAGTGCGTAGTTGCCGTACTTGACTACCCACAGGCTGCCGATGATGGCGCCGAGTACACCAAACACGACGTAAATGGATCGCACGAAGATCGACCGTCGTCGCTCGCCGAGACCAAACCAGATCGCCAGCCCGATGCCCACCACCACAGCGGCCAGGATCAGCCACGTCGTTCTACGGCCTGAGTCGAACGGAGCGAGGAGTGCGACCAGGGCGACGAACGAACCGCCGGTCATAAACCACATCGAGATCCGCTTCATCGAGAGCGCATCACCGGCGTTCCATAGTCCAGTTGAAAGTCCGGTGAGGACGGCGACGAGGCCGACCGAGACCCAAACCCTGATGTACTGATCGGCGGGATATGCCTGTGTCATCAACAGACGCAGGTTGGTTGCAGGCGCCGTCCAGTTGCGTTCATCGCTGAAGATGAAGTCGACCAGAACGTTGATCGCCGCCAGCGCCATCGCCCCGAACACGAAGGTGAGGATCGTGCTGAACGGCGAGGAGAAGAGGTTCTTCTTCATCCACTCGCCGGGGGGCAAGCTCGGGAGTTCGGGAGGAAGGGCGTCAGCCTGGGGCAGCAATCCTTCGTCGGTGTTGACCACGAAATTCTCTACGGCGGCCATCTCAGCGCTCCACGATCTTGAGTCGGACGTTGAAGAAGTTCACGACCACCGAGATGGTCAGCGAGCAAGCGAGGTAGAAGGCCATCCAAATGGCGAAGACCGAGAGCGGCTTGCCGGTTTGGTTGCCGACTGTCTGACCAACCTGCACCAGGTCAGAGAATCCGACCGCAATGGCCAACGAGGTGTTCTTGGTGAGATTCAGATACTGGTTTCCCAACGGCGGAAGCACGATGCGGAAGGCCTGAGGAAGGATGACCTTGCGCAACATTTGGGAGCGACGGAGGCCCAGTGCTTGTGCGGCTTCGGTTTGGCCTTTGGCCACCGCGAGAATGCCGCCTCGCACGATCTCTGCAATGAAGCTGCCGGTGTAGAGGACAATTGAGAAGAACACCGCAGCGAAGCCGAGCGTCATGTTCAGGCCAGCTGGCCCGTAGTTCGGGAAGTTACCAGCCTGCACGATGTCGGGGCGCTTGGCATCCACCGGCCACCCGTTTCGAGCGTTGCCTTCCGGGGTGTCGCCGAACTTGTCTGCCAGAACCTGAAACAGATCGCTGAACGAGTTGATGAGCCAGCTCGAGAGTCCGGGCCACAGGGCGAGGAAGAAGAAGCACGCAAACGCTGCTCCCACGGCAGCGAAGATCACTCGAAACCAATCGTCATCATCGAGTCGGGCAGTGCCAGCGGGTGTGCGGCGTTCGGCGAAGAAGTTTCTGATCCAGCGAGCGGAGAACAAGATTGCAACTGCGCTCAGAGCGAGCTGCATCGCGATTTCGGGGATCGCTCCGAACGCATCGGAGATCGCTTGTAGGGGAGCGTTCAAGAAACCGAAGACTGGATGAATGAACCATCCGATGATTCCGAACACAAGGACAACTGCGGCGGCGTAGCCGAGCGGGAAGGTGTCCTCACCGGTCTGGTCCTTCTTGAGTGTTCGCTGCTTGAAGACCCAGCGGCCGACAACTGCACCGATCAGGAGGACGACGGCCCACTGATAGAAGCCGTCGGCGATGAAGACCCGAGGAATCGACACGCCCTTGTTGGAGATGTGCAGCCAGCCGTTGATCGGACCGTTGTCGAGTGCTACTCGCCCCAGGCCGCCAAGAAGGGCAGCCCAGATGAGGATCTGCACGAGAAGCGGAATGTTCCGAAGCGTTTCGACATAGACGTTGCCGAACTTGCGGACGATCCAGTTGTCAGACAGCCGGGCCAAGCCGATGGCGACACCGAGAATTGTTGCGGTGAAGATGCCAGCTATGGCGAGTCGCAAGGTATTGACCATGCCGACCCAAAGGGCTCGTCCGCCCGTATCGGGTTCGGTGTCGATGCCCTCGGAGAGGCTGATTCCTGGATCGATGCTCAGGAAGTCAAAGCTGGTCGAGATGCCCTTCGCCTTGAGGTTGTCGCCCGCTTCCTTGGAGAGGAACCACATGGCGAACAAGACGAGAAAGAGGATGAAGAGCTGGAGGGCCCATTTGACGACCACAGCATCTCGATAGAGCGGTGGGCGTTGTTGTTGGGTCGTCGAGAGAGAAGGTGCGGCCACGTAGCGGTCCCCAGGTGTGCGGCGAGTAGTTCTGAGCGTGCTGCGTACAGCGGGATGAAAAAGGGGGGCCGGATGAGTTCCGGCCCCCCTTCTGCATCAAAGGATTGCTATCGAAAAGAGATCAGCGGGCGGGCGGGGCGTAGATGAGCCCGCCTTCGTTCCAGCGGCCGTTGTTCGACCCTGCGCGGTCAAGACCGACAGGGTTGAGGTTGCGGGCGTAGATCTCGTCGTAGTTGCCGACCTGGCTGATCACGTTGTAGAAGGCATCGGACGACAGACCCATGAGGCTCTGAAGTTCACCTTCACCACCGAGGAGGCGGGCGATTTCTGCGTCGCCGTTGGCGAGCGCATCATCGACGTCACCGGAGGTGACACCCTTCTCATCAGCAATGATCGTGGCGTAGACAGCCCAGTTGACAACGTCTGCCCACTGGGAGTCATTCTGCGCGTAGACCGGGCCGAGTGGCTCCTTGGAGATCGGGGCGGGTGGGAAGATGACCCACTCTTCTCCGTCTGGCTGCTGCTGAGCCTTCCGACCAACGAGGCCAGAACCATCGGTGGTGATGATGTCGCAAGCACCGCTGATGAAGTTCTCAGTGACGATGTCGAAGTCCTCGAAGGTGTTGAGCGTGATGCTCACACCGGCGGCCGCAGCGGCGTCAGAGATGTTCTTCTCAGTCGTTGTACCAGCGTTGGTGCAGACAACTGCGCCATCAATGTCACCAACACCAGAGGTGCCGGAGAAGCCGTCGGCGGAGCGAGCCATGAGCTGCTGACCGTCGTAGTAGGTGGTCGGACCGAAGTCCATACCCACATCGGTGTCACGGCTCTGGGTCCATGTCGAGTTGCGCATGAGCACATCGACGTCACCAGTTTGAACTGCGGTGAAACGCTCGGCGGCGGTCAGCGAAACAAAGTTGACGGCTTCGGCATCACCGAGCACAGCGGCAGCAACAACACGGCAGTAGTCAGCGTCGAAGCCTTCCATCTTTCCGTCAGAGTTCGGAACGGAGAAGGCAACAGCTGCGCCGGAGACGCCGCAGTTGAGTTCGCCGCGAGCGACGACCGCACCAAGAACGCCATCGCCCTGGGTCAGTTCGACGGTGTCGCCGTCGTCGCCGGAATCATCACCGGAGTCGTCAGAGTCGTCGCCTCCTCCGTCTGTCTCAGCAGAGTCGTCGTCGCCTCCTCCATCGGCGTTGCTGTCGTCGCTGCTGTCACCGCAGGCGGCTGCCAGCATGGTGAGGGCGGCGAGCAGCGCCAAAAGGCGCTTGAGCGTCAGAGTCATAGTTACTACCTCCACAGTAGTTCCCGAAAACATACGGGCTTTCCACCAGTCAATTCGAACAGACTGAATGTGAGCGGAGACACTAATGGGCGCGTCCGCGGCGCGCTCGGCTGACGGAGCAAAAACCCACGATGTAAACAACTAGAAATGTGACGTAATAACCACCTAGGGTGGCAATTCGCCGATTCTCGAGTTGTGGTTTGCCTTTTTGCTCGCTCAGCGTGATGCTCAGGGCTGCCGGTTGTCGAGCGTCCGTTGCAGCTTCCCGCCCTCTGATCTAGGCACCGTTCCGGGTTCGACGAGATCTACTTTCGCACCAATTCCGAGCGATGACCTCATCCGTTCGGAAATGAGTGCAATCAGCTCAGCATCGGACATTGTCGAGCTGTTCGTCATGTCGCGCTCCCCCCGAATTTTGAGGGTGTCGAGGGTTCCTTCGCGGTCGACCACGAGTTGGAAGTGTGGGCTGACGCCGTCGATCCCGACGAGCGTGTGCTCGACCTGGCTGGGGTAAACGTTCACCCCGCGGATGACCAACATGTCGTCGGCTCGTCCAACGACGAAAGACATCCGAGCATGGGTCCGACCGCAGGGTGAAGGCTCGCGTGTGAGCGAGCAAAGGTCTCCGGTCCAGTAGCGCAGGACGGGAAACGCCTTCTTCGTCAAGCTGGTGAGGACAAGGACACCAGTTTCGCCATCAGGGAGGCGGTCGCCAGTTTCGGGATCGACAATCTCTGGAATGAAGTGATCCTCCATGATGACCAGCCCATCGCGGTCAGCGGTTTCACACGAGACTCCGGGCCCCATGACTTCGGAGAGTCCGTAGATATTGACCGCGATGATTCCAAGCGCAGATTCGATCGCGTGGCGTGTCTCATTGGTCCATGGCTCTGCTCCAAGAACGCCGACACGCAGCGATGATTGCGGCCCGTTGTCACCGAGCAGTTCGCCGAGCGTGAGCGCGTAGGACGGTGTGCAGCAGATTGCCTCCGGAGCAAAGTCTTCAAGCAACATGAGCTGCCGTTCGGTGTTGCCGCCGGAGACGGGAACGCAGTTCACGCCTGCGGCCTCTGCTCCCATGTGCATCCCGAGGCCGCCGGTGAACAGGCCGTACCCATAGGCATTGTGCAGCATCCAGCCGGGTTCGATGCCAGCGCCGCGCAAACAACGGGCCGTGCATTCTGACCACATCTCGAGGTCTTCAGCGGTGTAAGCAACGACCGTTGGCTTGCCGGTGGTTCCCGAACTCGCGTGAACCCTCGCCAATTCTGTTCGGTCGACGGCGAGGAGGCCGAAGGGATAATTCTCGCGCAAGTCGGTTTTGTGCAGGAAGGGGAGGTCCGCGAGATCGTCGAGTCGTTCGGGGTCGGGAATCCCTTCGAGCCGTTCCCGAATCAGCGGGACGTTTGCCCGCTGGTGGGTGATGGTCTCCTGGAGTCGAGCAAGCTGGAGCGCCTCCAGTTCGGTTCGCGGCATCGTCTCGATCTCGCGGCGATGGAAGCCAGTTGTCGCTGTGTCGGTCACGTTGTTCAACTCCAGGTCAGGGGCGGGGGGCCCGGAAGCCGCCTGCGTCATGTTCGCGCAGTTGGGCTTCGAGGGAGATGGCGGCTTGCATCGTGGTTCGGTCGCCCATGTGTGGCCCGATCAGCTGCAGGCCGATCGGAAGACCATCTGCTGCGGGTGCGCCAGCGATCACGGTTGATGGGAGATAGGGGAGGGTCGAGATTCCAGCCCAAAAGAGCTGCTCGTAGTAGCCGATTGTCCTGCCATCGCCGATCGCGATTGTGCGATCGAACCGATCGGCATCGTCATGAGGCCAGGCGGCTGTGGGGGCAGCGGGACACAGGACGATGTCGTAGTTCTCGAAGAAGGATGCCCACTGGCGTCGAATGTTGCTTCGCTCGAGGTCGGCGGCCAGCCACTCCTCGTGCGACATGGTGCTGGCAAGCGCAACCCGGGTCCGCCACGACTGATTGGCCGTGCTCGCTGCCTCCCGCAGCGTTTTGGTCCGCAGCGATCTCGCTTCGTCGGGAGACAGCCCAGAACCAAAGGCTGATCGCAGAATTCGGATGTAGACGTCGTGGGAGTATTCAGTGTCGACAGGCAAGGGCACCTCTTCGACATGGGCGCCAGCGTCTGCTGCGAGGGTGGCGGCAGCTCGAATCGACGCCTGAACATCCGGAGAGACAGCGCAGACGTTTTCCTGGGCGACCACTGCGATGCGAAGTCCAAAAAGCGAGCCTCGTCGTGGCGGGGGAAGGTCCAGTCGATAGCCGTGGGCCTCGGTACCGTCCGGGCCAGCCATCGTGTCGAACAACAGGGGAAGATCGGTGGCCGACCGAGCCATGGGTCCGATGACAGACAAATCGATGGGGCGCAGGTTCGTGTCGAGTGCGTGGCCAGTCAGTGGGACAAGGCCCCACGTTGGCTTGTGGGCGGTGACGCCACAGAAGTGGGCAGGGTCACGGAGCGATCCGCCAATGTCGCTTCCCGTTTCGATGCTGGCATACCCCGCAGCCAGCGAGACGGCGCTTCCACCTGAGGATCCGCCGGGAGTTCTGTCGGTGTTCCACGGATTGACCGTGCGCCCGTACACCGGGTTGTTGGACTGCCAGTCGGCCAGGGCAACCGGCACGTTGGTCTTCCCGACCAATACGGCGCCAGCATCACGGAGGCGGCTCACCACGGTCGCGTCAGCTTCGGCTGAGTGATGGCGTCGGTCCTCATATCCCCAGGTCGAAGGAGTGCCCGCGACGTCGATGCCTTCCTTGACCGTCATGGGGACACCGTGAAGTGGCCCGACCGCTTCTCCCGACGCGAGCTTCTCGTCGGCCTGGGCTGCTTGGCTCCGCGCCGCTTCATCGAGCAAGACGCAAACGGCGTTGAGTTCGCCATCCAAGGCCGCGATCCGAGCGAGGCTCGCGTCGACGGCTTCAGAGGACGAGATCGCACCGGAGCGAATCGCGTCAGCCGTTTCGGTGGCAGTCATCAGGTGAAGGTCCATGGCTGGGCAGAATAGATCTGGTTCTCTGATTCGAACGAGACCGCCCAGCGGATTGCATCTCTGCTCCCGGCTCACTCCCGAGTGTTGTGTGCCGATAGGAGCATGAATGGTTCAGATCTCTCGCGTCGCCCGAACCTTCGGTTCGCATCCCCGCTATGCCGCTCTACGGGCATTCGGTCGGTTTGACGCGGTCCGCAATGCGGCGATCAAGATTCGCCAGCTGCGCACCAGGACCGCCTTTGGTGAGTTCACGAACTCATCGGCTGAACCCACGTTGATCGATCTCTCTGCGTCAGCGAACGTGACGATCGCGGCGGGACACGAGGACGCCGCACGCGCCCTCGCCAAGGAGGCTCGCGAACGCGGCCTTGTCACCGGACTCGACCTTCCGCAAACAATCGTCCGTGAGATCCTGGAGTTTGCAACGACCGAGCCATGCTTTGCGGATCGAGAGCCAGGTCTGGGATTTCATCTCGGCCGGCGGGAAGATGCACAAGCGGCGATCGGAAAGAACATCCTTGTCGCCCAGTACTTCAACACGCTCGAGCGCTGTTCCGCCGTTGCCTCTGTTGCCAACGACCCGTTCGTGCGTTCGGTCGCCGGTCACTATCTTCGGAGTGTCCCGCTGCTCGTGGGAGTCAGCCTCTGGTGGACATTCCCTGTTGAGCCGGCGGAAGGCGATCAGGATCGACATGCCCACCGATTCCACCGGGACCTCGACGACTTCGACTTTTTGAAATTCTTCTTCTACATCACCGATGTCGAACCGGACGATGGCGGGCACATCTGCGTCGTTGGATCCCACGATGATTCAGCCGGTGTGCCTCGGCGGCTGGCCATCCGACGCCATTCCGACGCGGAGATCTTCGAGGCGTACGCCGCACACGACATTGTCGAGCTCACTGGCCCATCAGGAACTGGCTTTGCCGAGACGACTCGATGCCTCCACAAAGGGCTGACGCCAACCAAGAACCCTCGGCTGGTTCTCCAGCTCGAATTCGCACACTTTGACTACGGCGTCACCAGTGACGCATGGCCGATGCAAGACCTTCACATGATCACCCTCGATTCAGAATCAGCGGTACCAGCATGAGCATCACGACGAACCACGACCACGCACCCATCGCCGACGGCTCGACTCTTGAAACCGTTGCCTGTGCCGTTTGCGGAAGCTCGGCTGCCGCTCCGGCCCGGATTCGCAATCCCAAGGATGAGTTCGCAGCGGCCTATGGAATCGAGGGTCGCCGATCAAAATGGGTCGTGTGCTCGGACTGTGGGTTGGTCTTTCAATCGCCCCGCCCAAATGCCGAAGCGGTCGAAGCGCTCTATCTCGGCGGCGAATATCACGAGGATCGTGGTGGGCTACCCGAGCACTACATCCAATACTCCCTTCGCCGCTCCGTGCCTGCGTTGGATTGGGCAATGAGCGCCATGAATCTCGACAGCGGTGCGGCGTTGGACATCGGTGCCGGAATCGGTGGAGCGCTCGTTCACCTGGAACGTCACGGATGGACGACAGCAGGGATCGAGCCTGACGATGAGATGGCCACGCTGGGTCGAACCCGATTCGACCTCGACATCCAGACCGGCTTCTTCTCCGAAAGCACGTACCCAGCCACAACCAAGTTCGACTTCGCGTACAGCTGCCATGTGTGGGAGCACCTGACGGACCCCGTCGCAGTCACCAAAGCAGCTCGGGGTGTGTTGAATCCTGGCGGCTATCTGTGCATCGTCGTGCCGACGTTCCGACAAGCCAAAACCCTCGCATGGCAGTGTTTCTCGACGCCACACAACTACATGTTCACCGACGTATCGCTCGGTAATGTTCTGGCGATGTCTGGCTTTGAGGTTGAGGCCTTCGATTACGTGGCCGACGCAGATTCTGAACTGTGGATCCTTGCTCGGGCGGTCGACCAACCCCAAGAACAGGCAAGCCAAGTCCACGACATCGACGCCGCTCGGGTGGTGGAGCCCGTCGATCGCATCCAACGGGAGCTCGCGCTCGTGCCTCTGCGGGCGCCCCTCGGCATTGCTGGACGAGCAAAGAAGCACTCGGTGCTTCTTGCAGACGATCCAACTGACTTCGTGAAGCGAGCCTTCCGCCGAACCGGCAACTTCGCTGCTCGCGCCAATCAGGCAATGCGCGGGTAGTTCTCTTCCCGCCAGGCGTACACCGTCGAGTCAGGATCTGGACACACCAGCGGGATCGGGAGGCACCACATCTCCACCGACGGTGATCGTTCGTCCGCGAAACACCGCGATGGTCTCGTGGTGTTCATCGCGAATCGTGACATCGTGAACTCCCAGTCGCCCACGCTCGACGATCTGGGTAGCCGTCGCCGTCAGCTCTGTGCCAAGCGACGCTGGGTTGACGAAATCGATCTCTGCTTGGGAAGCGAACGCCCGCGAGTTGGCAGCGTTTGATGCGAACGCCATCGCTGAGTCGGCGAGCGTGAACAAGAAGCCACCGTGGCAGACCTCGAGTCCGTTCACCATCTCTGGTGTGACGGTCATCGTCATGACTGCCTTGCCGACCTCGACGGACTCGATGCGCATGCCGAGCGACTGGCTCGCTCGATCTTGGTCGAACATGGCCTGCGCCACCGTCGCCGGATTGAGTGGTTCTTGTGCTCCCATGTAGGCCGACCCTACTGGGAGAGCTACGATCCGCTCTAGCGGCTCCGTGCTCCTGCAAGGCGTCGCCCCATCCCCGAACGAGGAGCATTCCATGACCTTTTCTTACCGACTGCTTGCCGCTTTCGATCGCGTTGTCTCGGCTCCCGTGGCCGATGCTCACTGCGATGGACCCTGTGGTGTGTATGACCCGTCGAGTGCCCGCATTGCCGCTGAGGCCGTGCTGTCGATGACCAAGAAGATTGGCGACATCGACATGAGCGCCCCCGGTGCCCACAACACCTACATCCGCTTCGTTGCGATCAAGGAAGAACAAGCCGAGATCACCAAGCGTGAGCTCAACATCTTGTGGCACGACTACTTCAAGCCGAACCACCTTGAGGCGTACCCCGATCTCCACACGACGTTCTGGAACGCAACCAAGCAAGCTTCGGCATGCAAGACAGCCGTCGACGTTGGTGCCTGCGAAGAACTGATGAGCCAGATCGAAGCCATCCACAACATGTTCTGGGAGTCAAAGGGCCGCGAGGTTCCTTGGTACACGGCTTCTTGAGCAGAGCTCAAGAAGCTTCGAGTTCGGGCTTCGCCCGAACATCGGGAACACACTGCCGACTGAGCAGAGCTCAAGAAGCTTCCCGGTGAAGAATTTGCTGACTGCCGTCGTCGAACTTGGGGCCTGGGCCCTGAGGAGGCGGCGGCGGTTTCGCGTCACCGGTGCGTCGATGGAACCCACCATCGCGCCGGAGACGTTCGTGCTGGTCAAACCAATGGATCGTATGCAACGAGCGGTACACGCAGGCGACCTTGTCGTTGCCGCCCACCCCCTCAAGTCGATCGAGATCTGCAAGCGAGCGGCATCAGTTGGTGCTGATGGATCGGTCGAGCTTCTCAGCGACAACCCTGATGCGGGACAAGACAGCAGACACTTCGGCCCGGTGGCATCATCATCAATCCGTGGCGTGGTCAGTTTCGTACTTGCTCGTCCGAGCTAGCGCGAGCCCTTCACGCTGCGATTTGTAGGCCGGCGACTCGGTCGTCTGTCGCAGTGGCGAAGAATTCGCCGACGACGTCAAGAACCTGCGTGAGCGATGCTGCCCCGAACAGAACGGGCTGAAACGTTGCGATGTCGTAGGGCTGCTGCGCCATGGCGACAACATCGAGCGGGCGAACGGTGGCTCCTCGGAAAGCGGCCATCTCGCCAACCGACGAGAGCAGTCCCGCCCCGTAGGCCAACGGTCCGTCCTTGTCGACGAGGACGCCAAACTCCGCACTGAACCAGAAGACGTCGGCGATTGCTTGTCGAGCCTCCGGTGTCTCGAGTCGGCTCATCGCTGCTCCAGCCTGTCGGTGCAGCACGCTTAGGTGAGGGTCGGCAAGACTCGTTCCGTGGCCGATCACCTCGTGGATGACGTCAGGTTCGGGCGTGTAATGCGGTGAGTCGTGGTGGCGAACGTATTGGGTCGACAAAAACACGCCGTCGGCAAGCGATCCGAAGAACTGCTCGACCGGTACAAGGCCTGCCACCGCCCGAAAGTGGAAGCCGGTTCGCGGCGTGAGCCGATCTGTTACCTCGCAGAGTTGCGGCACCCGATCGACGGGGAGGTTGAGTCGATCAGCGGCTTCAATGATCTCCGGGGCGGCATGGTCGGCCCACGCCCGATCGAGGGCAGCTTTTGCTCGAGCCCACGTTCGATGTTCGGATTCCAGATAGTCGATCACAGCAGCAGAGGTGTGTGGCCCTCGGGCTTGTCGAGCGATTTCCGATCGGCGTACCTGATACGCATCCATCTGGAAAGTGTTCCACGATGGATACGAACGTATGGCATAAATGTGAAAGACTGGATGATCAGTCTCTCAAGGAGTGGGTGTGTCTCCTAAGGTCCAGAATCTCGATCATCTCGATGCGGTCGACCAGACGATCGTCGATGTGCTGGTGAAGGACGGCCGGGTGTCGATCCCTGTATTGGCCGAGCAGGTCGGCATCAGTCGTGCGACGGCCTACAGCCGATTCGATCGGCTCGTGGACCAAGGAATCATCACCGGCTTTGGGGCTCGGGTCGACCCTGGGCGGGTGGGGCTCGCGGTTGGTGCGATGGTGATGCTGACCGTAGAGCAAGGCGATTGGCCAGAACTGCGCGAACGGGTGTTGGCAACCGCTGGCGTGCAATGGATTGGCCTTGCGGCTGGGACGGTTGACTTCATCGTGCTGGTTCGGGCTGGCGATCTTCCGGAGCTTCGAGACGCAGTACTGAAGGAGCTTCTGTCGATTCCCGGAATTCGATCCGCACAGACATCTGTGCTGCTCGATGAAGCCCGTCCGGCGGGCGCCATTCTGTAGCGTCCAACGCGGCTGGTCTCGGGGTCACGTCGATGGCGGCGCCTTACCTTCAGAGAACGTCGCCGACTACGGTCGATATGTGGATCTTCATCTGACCGGACAGCGGGCCCTCGTTACTGGCGCATCCAAGGGCATCGGGTTGGGTGTGGCCCGAACACTGGCAGCAGAAGGTGTCGACTTGCTATTGGCGGCTCGCACGCAGGCTCGTCTGGAAGATGAAGCTGCGGCGATTCGGGATGAGTTTGGTGTCGCCGTCGAAGTTCTGGGTTGCGATCTTTCGGTCTCCGCAGACCAGCAACGTCTCGCGGCCGTCGCTACGGCGAGCAGGCTCGACATTGTGGTGAACAACGCAGGTGCCATCCCCGGTGGTTCACTCACCGACATCGATGAGGAGGTCTGGCGCGATGCCTGGGACCTCAAGGTGTTCGGCTACATCAACCTCACTCGCCTTCTTCTTCCCGTTCTTCAACAGGCCGGACGTGGTGTGATCTTGAACGTGATCGGGGCCGCAGCTGACCGTCCGAGTGCCGGCTACATCGCTGGAGCTGCTGGCAACTCTGCTCTCGTCGGCTTCACCAAGGCCATTGGCGCGACTTCAGGACGTCACGGAGTTCGCGCCCTGGCGGTCAATCCGGGCTTGATCGTCACCGATCGCATGACCGACCTGCTTCGTCAACAGGCCGACGAGAAGTTTGGTGACGCTGACCAGTGGGAGCAGCTGATGCCTTCTGACCCGGCCCCTGGAACCGTGGCCCAAGTAGCCGACGTCGTGACGTTCCTCGTGTCGGACCGAGCCAGCCACGTGACCGGGGTTGCCTTGACCATCGATGGGGGAGCCGTCGCTCGCTGATGTCACACCCCGACAGGGGTGCGCGTCGATAGCCTGCGTCGGTGCTCTCGGTCAGCGGTCTCTCAAAGGCATATGGCGGGCGAACGCTGTTTCGTGACGTCACCTTTCGGTTGACCAACGGTCGACGGATCGCTCTTGTTGGTGGAAACGGCGTCGGAAAGACCACGATTCTCGAAACAGTTGTCGGGCTCAGAGAAGCCGATGCTGGCGACGTGTCGATTCAGAAGGACACTCGAATCGGCTATCTGCCCCAGGAGCTTCTTGATTCTTGGGAGGGCAGCGTGCTCGACGAGGTAATGCGTGGTGCAAGCCACGTGCTCGAGATCGAGGCCCAGCTTCGTGGACTCGAAGGCGAGTTGGCCTCCGGCGATGAAGATGTCATGGAGCGCTATGGCGCTCTCCAAAGTCAGTTCGAGCAGATGGGTGGCTACCAGCTCGAACCTGAGGCCCGGAGCATTCTTGGCGGACTTGGCTTCACATCACCGGACATGGATCGCAAGCTGGCAGAGATGTCGGGCGGTTGGCAGATGCGTGCGGCGCTGGCCCGTCTGCTCTTGCAGCGCCCGGACGTTCTGGTGCTCGACGAGCCCACAAACCACCTCGACGTGGATTCTGTCCTATGGCTCGAGCAGCAGCTCGCAGCCTTCCCGGGGGCGCTTCTCTTTGTCTCTCACGATCGCGACTTCATCGACACGGTGGCCGAACGAGTTGTCGAAGTCGCTCGCCAAACGGCAACTGAATACGTCGGTGGGTTTGCCGAATTCGTGGTCTTGCGAGAAGAGCGCATTCGTATGGCCGAGGCGGCCGCCTCGAACCAGCAGCGCAAGATTGCACACGCCGAGCAGTTCATCGAGCGCTTCCGCTACAAGGCCACCAAGGCCCGGCAAGTGCAGTCGCGCATCAAGGCTCTCGAGAAGCTCGACACGATCGAGGTTCCTGAGCTTGAAGAGCTGAAACTCACGTTCGGATTTCCCGAGCCTCGTCGGTCCTCTCGTGTGGTCGTCGAGATCGAGAACGCCGACATCGGCTATGGCGAAGCGCCTGTTGTTTCCGGAGCAAATCTTGTTGTGGAACGGGGCCAGAAAGTCGGATTGATCGGGCCGAACGGGGCAGGAAAGTCGACGGTGCTCAAGGCGGTGCTTGGCGATCTCAAACCGACCAAGGGATCCGTGACCATCGGGAACAACGTCGATGTTGCCTACTTCGCCCAGCATCAAGTCGATGCCCTCGACCTGGAAAAGACTGTGGAGCAAGAGTTCCGGATGAAGGTCGGTGAGCAGCCGAAGAACCGAAACTATCGAACGGTGCTCGGATCATTCGGGTTCTCGGGTGACGCGGTAGATCGTCGGGTGGCAGATCTGTCCGGAGGCGAGCGAACTCGACTGGCCTTGGCTGAGACGATGTGTAACCCGGTCAATCTTCTGATCTTGGACGAGCCAACCAACCATCTCGACATCGCGAGTTGCGACGTCTTGGAAGACGCGCTGTCGGTATATCCCGGCACCGTTCTCCTGGTGAGCCACGATCGCTATCTGGTCCGCAACACGGTCGAATCGATCGTTGAGGTCCGCGACGGCAAGGTGACGCAATACCTCGACGTCGAGGAGCACATTCTGAATCCGACGGGCAGAGCGTCGTCCACCTCCTCGAGCCCTCAGACCACAAAGGGCGGGAGCAACAAGGCAGGGGCGAAGAAGGTAGCAGGCAAGAGCGGCGGCAAAAACAACCAGCCTCCGAGCCGCAAGGACGAAAAACGGGTTGAAGCCGAGCATCGCAATGCCAAGTCGAAACGAACCAAGGACCTGCGAAAGCGGGCGGACCGACTCGAACGGCAGGCGATGCGGGCCGAGGAAGTTGTCAGCGGTCTCGAAGGGCAGCTTGGTGACCCTGCGGTCTACGAGGACCCAGAAGAGATGAAGCGGCTGCTCGCCACCCATGAGCAGGCGAAGACGAAGGCCGTGGAACTGCTGGCGGAGTGGGAATCAGCAGTGGAAGAACTCGACGCCGCGAGCTAGCTCGTGACGCTGGCCCGTAGAGGCGCAGCTAGCTCAACATTCGAGCGTTGTTGATCAATCCGAGGTGGCTATAGGCCTGGGGCATGTTGCCGAGAGCTCGCCCGTGTGTGGGGTCGAACTCTTCGGCCATCAAACCGGTGGCTCCGACGAGCTGCACGAGCTGTTCGAAGAGCTCTACCGCATCGTCGCGTCGACCGGTGAGGGCCATCGCATCGATGAGCCACGAGGTCATCAAGTTGAAGCCTCCCTCACGACCCGGCAGCCCATCGTCTTCGAGGTATCGGTAGACCGTGGGCCCGTTGCGCAGCTCGCGTTCCACTGCATCAACTGTCGAGACGAAACGGTCGTCTTCAGGATCGAGGAGTCCCCAGAGTCCAACGGCCAGCACCGAAGCGTCGAGGTCATCTCCGTCGTATGCCGCGGTGAAGCTTCCACGTTCTGGGTTCCAGCCGTTGGCGAGTACGTCGGCGGCGATCTCATCGCGAAGCTCAACCCAGGCGGCCGGCTCGCGATCGAGGAACTGATCAGCGATCGAGATAGCTCGATCAACGGTGACCCAACACATGACCTTTGAGTACACATGATGACGGGGTGGTTTTCGGATTTCCCAGATGCCATGGTCCGGTTCGGACCAGCGGCGTGAGACAGCGAGCACCATTGCTTCGACCAGTCGCCAATGCTCGGCCGATAGTGCTTCACCTCGGGAGAGCAGCAGGTGAACCAAGTCCACGACAGGACCGAAGACGTCGAGCTGCACCTGACCGTCAGCGGCGTTGCCGACACGAACGGGGCGAGAACCGCCGTAGCCCGGAAGTTCCGCGATCTCCGCCTCGGGAGGAAGATGGCGGCCGGTGACATTGTAAAGAGGGGCGAGACGCTCCGGATCGCTGCGAGTTTCCAGGATGCCGAGAACCCAGTCGAGGTAGGCCATCCCTTCAGCGTGAGAGCCGAGATTAACCAGGGCACTGGCGGTGAGGGCAGCGTCGCGAAGCCAGCAATACCGGTAGTCCCAGTTGCGGATACCACCCAGATGTTCGGGGAGGCTTGTCGTGGCCGAGGCCAAGATGGCACCGGTTGGGCCGTGGCAGAGACCTTTCAGCGTGATTGCGCTGCGGGCAACGAGCTCTCGCTCGACGTGTGGAAGATCGAGGCGATCAGCCCAGCTCTTCCAGAACCGTTCGGTGTCTTCGCGTCGATCGGCTTCTGGTCGTGCGTCAGCCCGGAGCGTTCCGGTGCCGCTGCGCATTTCGAGCGCAACACTGCCACCGTCGAGCATCACGGTGCCTCGAGCGGTCTGGTGGATGCCGTCCTGGATGATCTCCCAGGTGACTTCGGGGGCGCGAAGCACCATCAAGTCGACTGTGCCGATGACGACGATTCCGTCGTCTCGGACCTCGAGCTGGGTCGGCACACGGCCGAAGTCGATTCGAGGGGCGAATTCGATCACTGCCTCGCCGTGGCCATCAAGAACACGGATGAGATCGGATCGGCCCGCCAATCGACGGCTTCGACCGCTGGAAACATCGAGGTAGTCCGAAACCGTGAACCCGCTGAACCGACTGTCCAACACCATGGAGTGGCTGCGATATTTCTGTTCGAGCGGTTCGCCACCATCCGCGGGCGCGACCGAGAAGTAGCCGGCGGACGGACCACCGAGAAGTTCAGCGAAGACCGCACCGGAGTCGATTCGTGGGGCGCAGAGCCAGGTGATGCGAGCATTCGGGCTCACGATGGCTGCGGTGCGCAGATCCGACAGCATCGAATGATCTTCGATCGGCGTGAGCCCCGAACCTTGAAGCCACTCAGAGCGGAGCTCGGAAACGAGCGCAAGAATCTGGGCCACCATGTCGGTGTTCTTGACCCGGAAGCCTGCTGCGGTCTGGCCTTCGCCAACCTTCACGCCGATATCGGGACCAGCGAGTGTCTTGAAACCGTCTTCGTCCGTGACGTCATCGCCGAGAAAGAGGACGGCGGAAGCGCCAACCTGATGACGAATGGTTTCGAGCGCCCAACCCTTGTTGGTCTCGATAACCGACATCTCAATGATGTCGTGGCCGTTGCGAGTATGGACGTCGTCCCAACTAGCAGGACCTCGGACGACGTCATCGCGGGCAATCTGCTTGCTCGCGTCGTCCATGCCACGCAGGTGAAAGGTGACACCAGCTGGCTTCTCTTCGACCAAGGCGTTGTGCTTGCGTCCAAGCGCCTGGACTTCTTCGGTCAGGCGGCGACGAACGTCGACAAGGTCTGAGCTGAGCTGCGACGCAAAGCCGAGGTCGAATTCGCTGCCGTGGGATCCCACCAAGCGAATTTCTTCGGGCAAGCGCGACAAGGTCGCGAGGTCACGGAGACTTCGTCCGCTGATGAGTGTGACGTGTGTGTTCGCGAGTTCGGCGAGGCCGCGCATGGCCGCAACCGATTCGCGGTTGGCCATCGCTTCCATCGGATTGTCGACGAGTGGCGCGATCGTTCCGTCGTAGTCGCAGGCGACGAGAAGCGAGGGCACACGAGCCAATTGGCGAATGCGTTCGCCGAGTTCACCCAGATTGTCGCTGGTCATGGAAGACAGTCCTCCGATGTAGCTCGACAACCTATCGCCTCACGTGGTTCAGAAGTACGACGGACATGTATCTCGATCGGCCGGAGTTGCCAGCGCATGAGGAGGGCTCAGCAGGAGGTCGTGTGTCAGGCTGATCAACATGTGTCGAAACATCACGATCTTGCGAGGCCTCGAACCGCAGGCCACACCGGAAGAAATCAGCGCTGCTGCTCGTCAATACGTTCGAAAGGTCAGCGGGATCCGCGAACCAACGGCAGCGACGACCGAGTCGTTCGAAGTCGCGGTCGATGTGATCGCCGCTGCGACGGCCAAACTCCTTGGTTCGCTGCCACCACGGAAAGTTGTCCCGAAGAGCGAGCCGCCGTTGCGGCGCCTGGCCCGCTGAGGAGCCCGACAGCGTTGGGGCTCGTTGCGGAACGAGGTTGGGTAGTTATCGAGAACCAACAGAGATCGGGCACTCGTTGAGTCCTCGAAGTACGAGTCGGTTGCGGTACGTACGTTCACCGGCAGCGTCGATGCGGCCGAAGCGTCGGACGAGGCCGGCAAACACCTCTTGGCCCTCAACCTTTGCGAGGTTGGCGCCGAGACAATAGTGAATTCCCGACCCGAAGCTCATCACGGGTTCTGCCCCGTCCGGCCCGTGATAGCGGCTGATGTCGAACTCATCGGGTCGGTCGTATTTGGACGGATCGTGATTGGCGGCTCCCAAGAGCGTGAGCACGCGGTCTCCCGGTTCGAATTGCAGCCCAGCGATTTCGGCTGGTTCAAGACACGCTCGACCGTCGAGTTGGACTGGAGAGTCATAACGCAGGATCTCTTCGACCATGGACGGAACCAGATCGGGGTTGGCGAACAATGCCTCCATCTGGTCGGGATGATCGAGGAGCTGATGGAGCCCATTGCCAATCAGGTTGGTGGTTGTCTCGGCTCCAGCAGCGAAGAGGAGGTTGGCGACAGCGAGGATCTCGCCATCGGACAATTTGTCGCCGCCGTCGGCTGCAGCGATCAACGCTGAGAACAGATCGTCTTGGGGATCCTGACGTCGGGTGTCGAGTAACCCGGTGAAGTACTGCCAGAGCACAGCCCCAGCTTCCTCAGCCTTTTCCAGTTCCTCTTTGGAAGCCGACGGTTCGAGCGAGCCGACAAGATCGGTGACCTGATCTCGAATGGTCGGCCAGTCGGCCTGTGGCACCCCGAGCATTTCGGAGATGACGGAAACCGGAAGTGGCATCGCCAAGAGCTGCATGGCATCCCCACCACCGCTCGCCTCGAGATCGTCGAGGCATTCATCGACGATCTGGGCGATTCGGGGACGAAGCTTGTCGACCGTTCGTGGGGTGAACGCTCGGCTTACAAGAGAGCGTTGTCGGGTGTGATCGGGCGGGTCGAGACCGAGCATGGAGGTCGGACGCCCCTTGCGCCGTTCCACCATCTCCTTGCGATATCGAGATGCTTCAGACTCACCATCGCCGAAACCTGAACCCGGTCCGGCATCACCGTTTCCGAAACGAGGATCGCGCAACAGTGCTCGACAGTCCTCGTACCGAGAGAGGATGGCGCCGCCGAAGCCGCTGAGGTGCACCGGCACTTCTTCCCGGAACATTCGATACAGGGGAATAGGGTCAGCGAAGCCTTCGGGAGTGAAGAAGATCCTTCCGAAAAGCTCGTCGCCTCTCGCTTGGAGTTCGGGAATGACGTCACCATGGAGCAAGCTGACCATGGAGCGACGCTAGGGCGGGAGAGGTCCGAAGGCGAACTCGCTCACATGGGTCGAGATAAGGCAGGCTGGTCGGATGAAGATCCGCATTGGCTACGGCTTAGGAACGCGAACGACCACGAACGATCACGATCGGTTTGGCGCTTTGGTTGATGGGTTGGAGCGGCTCGGCTTCGATTCACTCTGGCTTTCTGAACGAATCAGTGGCGACTGCCCTGACCCACTCGTCGGGATGTCCTACGCCTGCGGGCGGACCAAAAAACTCAAGGTCGGCATGTCGGTGATGGTGTTGCCGGGACGGAATCCAGTGGTATTGGCCAAGTCGATCGCCAGCCTTGATCGCATGTCGAACGGTCGGGTGTTGCCAGCCTTCGGCCTCGGGATCGCCAACTCAGGTGAACATCAGGCATTCGGCGTCGATCGCAAGGACCGCGGCGGCTGGTTCAACGAAGCGATGCCGTTGATGCGTCGGCTGTGGACCGAAGACAACGTGAGCCACGATGGAAAGCGATTCACGATTGAGGATGTCACGATCCGTCCAAAATCGGTTCAAGATCCGCTCGAGGTTTGGCTTGGCGGTATCGCTCCCTTGGAGCTCAAGCGAGTGGGTCGTCACGGTGACGGTTGGTTGCCGTCATTCTGCACTCCGGGCCAAGTCGAGGAAGCTCGCACCACAATCGAGCAGGTAGCAAACGAGAACGATCGAGAGATCGAAGACGAGCACTACGGCGTATTGATTCCGTACAGGGATCATGGTGAAGAGGTGAGCGACGTCTACAAAACGCTCATCGCGACCCGGAACCCGGATGCCAATCCGAACGACATCATCCCCACCAAGGACGGGATCGAGGCGACCGTGAAGCGCTTTATCGACGTCGGCTTTTCAAAGTTCGTTCTGATTCCTGCCGGTGAGCCACCGAGTTGGGACGACGAGCTGGATGAAGTCGCCACCCTCGTGAAGCATCTGGAGAACTAAGAGCCGAGCTTACGATCCGGGGTGCTGCGGAGTCCGTACGGGTCGAAGGGGTCGGCGCCAAAGTCTTGGAGCTCAACATCGATGCCGACACCGATTCGGGTGGCGTGATCCAACGCGAGCTCTGCTGCAATTCGGTCCTCAACTGCCCAACCGGTCGAGTCGAAGATGGTGAGCCCGGCCGCGAGCTGGGCTGCTCGTTCAGGATCTTGACTGAGTTCAACGAGCGAGGGCCCGAGGTCGCACCGGTCGAGTCGCTGAGCTTCCCCCTCGACCAAGCACTGTTCGATGTCGTCGGGGACCAGCGTGCCTCGATGCACCATGGCGTCCGGCAGCTCGAGCTTGCCTGGAAAGTCAGCGCCGACCGCGTTCACGTGCAGGTCGTCGCGGTGCGGGGCATCCGGCATGACACGTTCTGCGCCGGGTTCGATCGACGTTGCCGTGCAGATGATGTCGACATTGCCGATCGCTTCGGGAAGCTGATCTTCGGTCAAGGCCAGAAGGGAAATGCGTTCGCGCAGACTTGCGGGCAGGCGATGGGCAAGGGAGTTCGCAACGCGTTCATCGATGTCGAACACCATGACCGCTTCAATCGGGCGCACTCTTGCGATGGCGTGCAGTTGGCTGACGGCTTGTGCACCGCAACCAATCATCAAGATCACCGAAGCATCACGGGGGGCGAGAAGCTTGGTGGCCAGTGCCGAGGCGGCCCCGGTCCGCAGCGCGGTCAGGAACGTCGAGTCGGTCAGCGCGAGGAGTCGTCCGTTGGTGGCATCGTGCAACGTGGTGGTGGACATCACGCTGGGAAGGCCATGTGTGCTGGGGTTCGATGGGTGATAGCCGACGGTCTTGATCGCCACTCGACGACCTCGTTCCATCGATGGCATCCACTCGAGGAGGCCGAAGTCGGGTTTTTCGTAGGAGAAGCCGCCGCGGGGAATCGTCGAGATCGCTTCGGAATCAAACTCGGCAAGGACACGGCGAAGACGCTCGGTCATCTCGTCCATCAGCTGGTCGAGCCCGACATCTTCGACGATCGCATGAAGCGCACGGGTGTCCAAGAGTTTCGTCACGTCGCCAACGCCCTGTTCACAGCCCAATTCCCCCGCACGTAGGAGAGTTCGGTTCAATCACCGATTCGGATGCAGGCGAAGTACCAGAGACGACGAGTTCGACTCGAGTCGACGCGGCGTGCACCGGGTCAGTCCCGGTCGCAGTGATGAGGATCGTTCCCGACCCTGCCTCGGCGAGAGGAACGACGAGAGGTTCGTCTGCCGAGATTCGTTTGAACCGAAGACGTCCGTCAGTGAGGTGGGTCGGAGAGGCCTGCACGGTGATGGTCCACGGACCTCGACCGGTGGCCGGCCAATCCACCACCGTCCTGTTCTGCGATGACGGGCTCGCTGTTTCCCGCGGTTCCTGGTCCTTGGACGGAATGTGATCAGGCCCAGTGAGGGTTGTGTCGACGGGCGGCAACAAACCATGGACTTCGACCTCGCGAACGCTGGTCGATGCCTCGTCCAGGAGCACTAGGCGATCGTTGCCAGTATCGGCGACGAGGACGGCCCCGGACTGAAGGCTGACGAGGGCTTCAGGAGCGTTCAAGCCAGCCACGCCGAGCGTCGAAACTCGACGGTTGTCGACCTTTCGGATGCGACTGGACCCTGACTCAGCGATCAGCAGAGACCCGTCAGGCCGCGCCGTGATGGCAACGGGTCGATCAAAGAGCGCTCGATGTAGTGGCCCGTCGACGAGTCCCGCCTCGTGCATCGACGCTTTTGAGGAGGTGAGCACGCGTCCTTTGTCGGTGAGCACACGAAGACTGCTTGACGCGAGATCAAGAAAGGCAAGACCATCGCCACTGCGCACCGCCGCGACGGGTTGAGCGAGGCTGGCTCGACCCGCAGGGCCGTCGTCCACGCCGGTCACACCCGAGCCAGCGATCGTCCCGAGGTCCGTGGCATCGTGGCCCCGTTCAGGTTCGGAAACTTCGCTGAGCGGATCAACGACTCGTACCAGCTTGTCCGCTCCTGAATCTGCGATGACAAGGCTGTCGTCGTTGTCGAGCGTCATTCCTGTTGGTCGGGAGAGGTGTTCGGCGATCAACCAGTGACGACGCGTCGTGAGATCAATACCGATCACTCGTCCGAGTGCAGGCTGGGAGATGGCGACGGTGTTGTCGTTGAGCGCACACACTCGAGTTGCATGCTCCAGACCCCGGATCTCGGTCGAGACCGTGGCCACTGCGTCATCGTCGACTTCGAGGATGAGTAGCCGACGATTGCCGCTGTCGACGAGCGCGACGCGTCCGTCAGGTAGTTGATCGACTCCAGATGGCCAACGGAGTTGATGATGCAGGTCGGCATGCTCTTGAGCGACGGGAGCGGCAACCGGGCGGGGGAGCTTGGGCTTTCCGACTCGGTAGGCCGCAGCCAGGCGGCATTGCTGGTCAATGGCCTCGCTCAATACCGCCGGTCCAATTCCCGCTCCAGATGCAATGACGCGCCCGCGATGATCGATCAGCACGACCGAAGGCCATCCCGGTGGGTCAAAACGGCCCCAGGTGGTGAGCTTCGGATCATGAAGCACCGGAAGACTTAGGGGCGATCGGGCGAGGGCGGTACGCAAACGTTCTGGGTCTTGTTCGTCGACGAATCGAGGACTGTGGACGGCGACGACGCACAACTCGCCACCCCGCTTCGACTTGAGGCGATCCAACCGGTGCAGCAGCGACCAAGAGGCTTCACACCCGACAGACCAAAAAACGATGACCGATGTGCGGGCGCGCCAAACGTCGGGGCCGATGGGATCGGAGTTGATCCACAAGGTGCCGTCGACGGAAGGAGCTATTGGTCGCACGATGTTCCTGTCGGCCGCCGCTCCTCGATGCTGAACACGGCCTCAGCAATCGCCACCAACATGTGCGAGTTGTTGGGACCTGTCGAGAGCTTCTCGCGCTCGGTGGCGGGAGCGACGGTGGTCAGGAGGGCTCGGTGAGCCGTTTGGGAATTGGTGTCACTTGGTAACCGATTTCCAGCTGCTTTGAGGAATCTGCGACATGGAACCGGGTGATTTCCTGCGCCCGGCTGGAGAGATTGCAGTAGTCGGTGTGGGAAATCCCAGGAGCGATCGGCTCCCGAAACCACGGGGCGTAAAACTCGAGATTGGGGATGGCTCGGAGGTCGGCAGACAAATTGGGCGTGCCTCCGTGCCACGCTCGCACATCACGGAGTTGCACGGACCCTGCGGGAGCGGGACACACCGTGCTCAAACGCATCCATTCGGGCTCGTCCTTGAGCGTTGGGATCGGTTCTCGTGAGTGTTGGCTGCCGGGGATCTGGCGAGTGGGCCCGTTCAACGGGGTTTGATCGAAGGGGATGAAGTTCGCACAGATATAGGGGCACGGGAGATCCCGAGTCGTCAAGTGCCCTCGCGGGTCGTGGAAGGCGCTGAACGGTGAAGCATCGTCGTTCTCCCAGTCGCGCATATCTGAATGCAAGGGCTGGTAGTTCACCGCACCCGGCAGGCAGAAGTCGCCGCTGGCTGATCGGAGCATGTAGTTCTCCGACTCGAAGATGGCGCTGATGATTGCGAGCACGGCTGGCAACTCCAGAAGCATCTGCCACTCAGGTCGATGCAACATGCTGCGGGTGAGGCTCGACCCGCCGAAGGAATAGCGGTGAGAACCTCGGTTGCCGTCTCTTGCTCGGTCCAATGCGATGATTTCGTGCGCGACCTCAGTGACGCCGTTTCTGAGGAAGGCGATCTGATCAGGATCGAGCACATCTGCGATGACAACGAATCCATCGCGACGGAACAAGCGGACGGCTCGTTCGACTTCTGTGGCGGCAAGCACCTCGAGCCCTTTCAGGCCCCCATTCGCCGTGAGGTATGCCCGTTGTTCCTCGAGTGCTGTCATCAGTCGCTTCTGGTAGAGATGGGTGCCCGCCACGAGAGTAATGGACGAAGCTCTCCCGTCACCGGGCTCGAGCTGACTGTCGCTTCTGTCACACGTCCTTCCTGGTCGCTCTCGGTGTGCTTGGGTGCACGTCAAGACACCTGAAGAGTTCGACTGAGAGCTAGGGGCTGCCATGCGCATCGAGCAGGTCACCATTCCACTGATTCGCTCAGTGGTAAATCGACCAAGGCTGTCGGAGGTGCTGTTCCGATTCGACCCGTGGGGAAACGCGCTCGGCCCAGATCGCTACGAATGGCCGTATCCGATCTATGACCGAATGCGCCAAGACGGTCCGGTGGCCTACCGGGGGATCTATCAGCAGTGGTTCGTGACGGGGCATGCAGAGGCGAGAAGCACCCTCGCCTCCAACTCGATGGTCGTCGAACCACAGGTCGAACTCATGAAGGTGGTCCGTCCCTACAGTCGCTTTCGACCGGCAGCCGCGTCACTTCTCGACAACCTCCTCGTGCTCACTGATCCGCCCGATCACACCCGACTTCGCCGGTTGGTG
>CALHCB010000097.1 GCA_937930695.1 uncultured Acidimicrobiales bacterium
CTTGGATGACTTGCCCGGAACGAGCGTTCGGATCTGCGGCGCCCACCGCCTGCTCTTCAACGCTCTCAACGATGATGATGTGCAGCCCGAATTGGGTCTCGACTGGGCCGACGATCTCGCCAACCTCAGCAGCGATGACCGCGTCGCGAAACTCCGGCACGTAGTTGTTCGGATCGGCGCATCCAAGATCGCCACCGTTGGGTCCGCTTGGTCCGGTCGAGTTGGCGGCCGCCAATTCGGCGAAGTCGGCACCGTCTTCAAGTTGCGCAATCAGATCGTCAGCCAAGTCTGTGTCTGTTGCATCAAGGAGAATGTGGCGAGCGCACGGGACCTCGATCGTCTCAGCGGGTCCATCGGCTTCGATCAGAACTTCACCGAGACGTTCCTGCTTGGAGACAATTCCGGCCAACGGCGCCAGGAATGGTTCGATGTCTTGTGCGACGTCGGCCGCATAAGCAACCGGGTCAGCCTCGGCCGCAAACGCACCTTCGAGCTGAAGCTGAAGAGCTGCTCGGGCTTCGGTGGTATCGACATCGGCGGGATCAACTCCGTTGGCCTCAAGCTCGCGCTCGATGACACGCTCGTACACCAGACGGGTGAGCAGATCGGCCCGAATCTCGTCGTCGGTCGCCGCTGGGCCGTACGCAAGCTCACGGAACTCTGCGCTCCCGATGATCGAATTGACCATGACGTCAAGCTCGGACTGCTCGATCTCGATCGTGCTCGCGTCGTCGCCCGCTCCGTACTCAATCGTGGCAATGGCGCCGCTTGCGCCGTCACGGGAGACCCCGCACGCAGCGACAAGCAGCGCAAAGACCACCAGTACCGGGCCAGCGAAGTTGCGGCGAACCAATAAAGAAGAGTCGACAGATGAAATTGTCACCCCGGCAGCGTAGGGCGCTACGCCACGTCCCAGGTGGCACCGGAGTGCAACAACGCGGCGAGGTCGCCCGGTCCTTGTTGTTCGTTGGCGGCCAACAGCTGATTGTTGACCGCTTCTGCATACTCCGGACTCTCGACCTGCCGGAACACGCCAAAGGGTGTGGGCGACTGCCGATCGTTGGCGAGCTGGGCGATGGTGAACGCCACTGCAGAGTTTGGATTCTTGGCGTCGTGCACCGCAATGGCATCGAGACCGACGTCGGCGACCTCGACGATCTTGGCCACTCCATCGACCATCATCACGCCTCGCTGATCCTCTGCTCCGAAGATGATCGGTTCACCGTCGACCAGGTCGATCATCATTTCGGCTCGGGCCGCACGCTTGTTGATCGCATCGAATGCACCGTCGTTGAAGACGTTGCAGTTCTGATAGATCTCGATGAGCGAGGCTCCCTTGTGCGCATGTGCGGCCTTGAACGTGGCCATCATGTGCTTGCGGTCAAGGTCATGCGTTCTGGCCACGAACGAAGCGCCCGCACCAATGGCGACGCTGAGTGGGTTGAACGGCGCATCAATCGACCCCATAGGTGTCGACTTTGTCACCTTGCCGACCTCGCTGGTCGGCGAATACTGGCCCTTGGTCAGACCATAGATCTGGTTGTTGAAGAGCAGGATCTTGAGGTTCACGTTTCGCCGCAGCGCATGCATGAGGTGATTGCCACCAATCGACAACATGTCGCCATCGCCACCAACCACCCAGATGTCGAGATCGGGTCGAGCGACGGCAAGCCCTGTCGCGATCGCTGGCGCCCGGCCGTGGATCGAGTGCATACCGTAGGTGTCCATGTAGTACGGGAACCTGGCGGCGCAGCCAATTCCCGACACGAAGACCGTGTTTTCCTTCGTGACCTCGGTCGCCGGGTCCTCTGCCAGTTCGGCGTAGAGAAACTGCATCGCAGCAAGGATTCCGTAGTCGCCGCAACCGGGGCACCAGCGGACGTCCTGGTCAGAGGTCCAGTACGCGCGTTGTGTTGGATCCAGTGATACGTCGGTCATGCCTGCACTCCTGTCATCGTTTGAATGGCATCAATGATCTCGCCTGCGGTGAAGGGCAAACCCTTCACCTTGTTGACTCCCTGGGCATCGACCAAGTACTCCGCTCGCAGAATCTTGATCAGCTGTCCCTTGTTGAGTTCGGGCACAACCACATGTTCATAGCTTTGAAGAATGTCGCCCAAGTTCGGCGGTAGCGGATTGAGGTGTGTGAGATGCACCCGGTCGACGGGTACTCCCGACTCCCGCATGCGTTGTGTCGCCGCAACGATCGAACCCCACGTTGAGCCCCACCCGACCAGACAAAGCTTGGCACCGTCGACCGAGTCGACTTCAGCCAAGGGGATGTCCTCTGCAATGCCATCAATCTTGGCTTGGCGGAGGTCGGTCATCAGGCCGTGGTTCTCGGGGTCGTAACTCACGTTGCCCGAACCGTCAGCTTTCTCCAGTCCACCGACGCGATGCTCCAGACCAGGTGTTCCCGGCACGGCCCACGGGCGGGCCAAGATCTCGTCTCGCTTGAACGGTTCGAATGTGGGGTTGCCGTTCGCGTCGGTCGAATTCGGCTCGGTGGCGAACTCCACGCTGATATCCGGCAGCGTGGCCGGGTCAGGCAACTTCCAGGGCTCTGAGCCGTTGGCGAGATAGCCATCGGTCAACAGAATCACCGGTGTTCGGAACTTGAGCGCGATCCGGCATGCCTCGATCGCCATGTCGAAACAATTCGACGGGCTGTATGCGGCGATCACTGGCGTCGGCGATTCTCCGTGTCGACCATAAAGCGCCATCATCAGATCGCTGGCTTCGGTCTTGGTCGGCAAGCCGGTCGATGGTCCACCGCGTTGCACGTCGATGATCACCATGGGAAGTTCCATCGACGTCGCAAGGCCAATGGTCTCGCCTTTCAGGGCGACTCCCGGTCCGGACGTCGTGGTAAAGGCGAGCGCACCACCGAATGCTGCTCCAAGAGCAGAACCGACCGCCGCAATCTCATCTTCGGCCTGGAAGGTTCGCACCCCGAAGTTCTTGTGCCGAGCGAGCTCATGAAGAATGTCGGAAGCCGGCGTGATCGGATAGCTCCCGAGAAAGATCGGCAGTTTGGCTTGTTGGCCTGCTGCAATCATGCCCCACGCGGTCGCGACGTTTCCGGTGATGTTCGTGTAGGTGCCGGTGTCTTGTGGAGCCGAGTGGATCTCAAACTGATCGGCGAACATTTCGGTTGTTTCACCGAACGCGTGTCCGGCCTTGAGTGCCAACACATTGGCGTCGACGACCGTTTGGTTCTTGGCGAACTTTTCCTCGACCCAATCAATCGTGGGTTCGAGCGGGCGGGTGTACATCCAGCAGATGAGGCCCAGGGCGAAGAAGTTCTTCGATCGCTCTGCATCGCGCTTCTTGACATCCAGATCGGTCACGGCCTCGAGGGTGAGCTTGGTCATCGGCACCTCGTGCACGATGTAATCGTCGAGCGTGCCGTTGGTTCGAGGGTCCGCCTCATACCCACACTTCTCGAGATTGCGCTCATCGAATGCGTCGGTGTTCAGAATGATCGTCCCACCCGACTTCAATCGCCCGAGTTCGCTCATGAGCGCTGCCGGGTTCATGGCGATGAGCACATCTGGTTCGTCGCCGGGTGTGTGAATGTCGTGATCAGAGATGTGGACTTGGAAGGCGGATACGCCTGCGAGTGTCCCTTGAGGCGCACGAATCTCTGCCGGAAACTCCGGAAGAGTTACGAGGTCATTTCCAGCCAGCGCGCTTGCTGAGGTGAATCGATCACCTGTGAGCTGCATGCCATCGCCAGAATCCCCTGCGAATCGAATCACAACGGCATGAATGCCCTGTGCTTCGAGTCGATCTGCAGTGTCGGTCACTTGGTCCCCTTTGTTTCCGAATATGTGTCTCGAAAACAACGCCGGTCCATGTGCGATGCCTCCAAGACGAAGCCGGGGTCCCACGAATGACCTAACGATGGAAAATACGGTGGGGGCCGTCAGCTCCGTTGCTGTCGAAAAACAAGTTAGTCGGCAAAGACGTCCGACCGTCAACACTACGAGGCCGAATCTCCCGCTCGACCGGTCGAAGATGCAGTTGAGGAACGAGCCGTCTAGGAAAGAGCGGTGCGCACGGCTGCGAGTCGATCCTCATTGACGCGGAACCAAGCCCACTTCCCGCGTTGTTCACGGTCGAGAATCCCCGCCTTGACCAAGAGGCCGAGATGATGACTGATCGTGGGTTGTGAGCGACCGATCGCATCGGGAAAATCACAGGCGCATCCTTCGCCGCTCTCGGCGATGATGTTGACCAGCTTCAGCCGGACTGGATCGGCCAACGCCTTCAACACAGTGACGAGCTCATCGGCCTCATCATCGCTCATCGTCGATGAGAGCAGCGGTGCGCAGCAGAGTTCGTCCACGAACTCAATAGTACTGCGCTGTCCTTCCTGGTCGGGCTCGACTGTTGGCTCTGGGGCTCAGCCGTCGGGCTCACTAGTCTGGGGAGGTGACGCGAACCCCTCACCTCGCCAGCCGCCTCCAAGGATTCGGAACCACCATCTTCGCGGAGATGACTGCGCTCGCCGTGAAGACCGGGGCGCTCAACCTCGGTCAAGGATTCCCCGACACTGACGGGCCAGCTGAAGTTTCACAAGCGGCCATCGATGCCATCAGGAACGGGGTCAATCAATACCCACCGGGCCCGGGGATGCCTGATCTTCGGCTCGCGATCGCCGAACACCAGGCCCGCTTCTACAACGTTGAAATCGATCCGGATACCAACGTGCTCGTGACTGCGGGGGCGACCGAGGCGTTGGCGGCCACGCTCTTGGCGCTGTGTGAGACCGGCGACGAAGTGATCGTCTTCGATCCGACCTACGACTCCTACGCCGCTGGGATCTCCCTGGCTGGGGCGACCATGCGCGGCGTGCTGCTTCACCCGCCCCCAGAGGGCGAGGCGGCGTTCAGCTTCGATCCCGATGAGCTTGCGCGAGCGTTCAATCCAAAGACGCGTCTGATTCTGCTGAACACGCCGCACAACCCCACGGGCAAAGTCTTCACGAGCGACGAGCTGCAGCTCATTGCTGACCTGTGCGTGGAGCACGATGTCATCGCGGTGACTGATGAGGTCTATGAACATCTTGTGTTCGATGGAACCCATGAGCTCCTGGCGACATGGCCGGGTATGGCGGAACGAACGATCACCATCAGCTCAGGCGGAAAGACCTTCTCGTTCACGGGTTGGAAGATCGGGTGGGCCATGGGTCCAGCTCCGCTGATCGCCGCGGTACGAACTGCCAAGCAGTTCCTGACGTTCGTCAATGGCGCTCCGTTCCAGCCGGCGATCGCAGTTGGTCTCCGCCTCGGCGATGACTACTTCGATGAGTTCCGCCACGGCTTGCTGGCCAAGCGGGAACTGCTGTGTGAGGGGCTGGACGACATCGGATTCACTGTTTTCAGACCGCACGGGACCTATTTCGCCACCGTCGACATTCGATCGCTCGGTTTCGAGAATGGCATCGACTTCTGCCTCGCCCTCCCCGAAAAGGCTGGTGTTGTGGCTGTACCGAGCGCCGTGTTCTATCAGGACCATCGCGACGGCCTGCCGCTGGTTCGGTTCTGCTTTGCCAAGAACGATCAGATGCTGAACGACTCCATCGATCGTCTCCGAGCTGCCTTCGCCTAGTCGACCCTGCCTTTGCCGACTACGGCGCGACAACGCGAAAACGCGTTTACTTCTGGCGGCGTGCGTTTCGAACGGCGCTGATCTCGCTGAGGTTCGTCACGAACAGGACCACGGCGCCCGCAGCAAGCAGACCTCCGATCGCATAGCGGCTCACCAGAAGGGCGCCGCCAACGACGAAGGCAAAGAATGCGACCACAGCGCCGTAAAGCACGAGCAGTCGAAATGCGGCCTGGAAGCGACGGTTCACTACCTGTTCGAGCAACAACATTCCGGCGCCGACCGCCAAGGTGATGCCTGCGATTCCGAGCGACTCGAAGACGATCACTGCGGCGATCGACAGCAGGATCATCGGGATGCTGGCGGCAGCCCAAAGCGCCAGCACCCAGCCGCTTCCCACTGGCGGCGGGAGCGGGGCAGCGGGATGGGCAAGGTGGGCACGAATGTCCGGTGCATGCTCTGGCAGGAACTCACGGCGACGCTGTAGATCGAGAAGCTCGCTGCGCTGCTGCAGAAGCTCGGTCAACCTCTTGGACTCCTCTTGAATCTCGGTGCTGTTGCTGATCTGCTCGGCGAGCGGGAGGAGCCGACCTCGCCGCTTGATCCGATCGTCGAGGTCATCGAGTGCATGTCCGAGTTTTTCTTCGCTCACCCGCGTGTCTGCCGTCAGCGGCGGCGGTGTTCCGTGTAATCCTGCGAACCCAACGGGATCAGCCCACGAGACGCGGACATCGCCGTTTCGTTGGAATTTCGGACCGGATGGCCCTCGTTCCCCACCCAACGGATCGTGGGTGTCCAGACCCCAGAGCCCTCGGAAGTCCTCGACCCAGGCGGCGTCCTTTTCGAAAAGGCGGAGATCCCAGTCTTTGACTTCTCGGCCCGATCCGGTGGCCGTGTCAACGAACGGCACACCGAGCGCTGGCCCGAGCCCTCGCTCGGTTGCCTGATCGCGGATACGCAGCAGGTTCTGAAACCAGCGTTGGAGCCGGAGCGCCCACCGAAGGCCCGGCACATCGATGCGGGTCACATAGTCGCCCGGTTGGAAGTAGAGCGCGTGAGAACCCGCTCCGGCGAAGAGCACAGGTCGCTCCCCATCGCGGACCAGTTCAGGATCCTCCCAGTGCCGGCGCAGGTCGCCTCCGGTGTGTTCGTGACTCGACGCAGCAACCCAGACTGGTTTCGACGATCCTGGATCGCAGAACACCCACGCCTGCTCCCAATCCGCTTCGTGATCGTTGAGCCCCCGATAGCCGCTGCGCCAATCGTTCATGACATAGAAGTAGGAGTAGTGCAGGACGACCCATTCGCCAGCACGAATCACCCGTCCATAACAAACTGGCTCGTGCTCACTGATCCCCAGTCGCTCCGCCTTCAGGGCGGCTGCGGTGGTGGTTCGCGTTGGCGTGGTCGGCCGGATGATCACGCTGAGTTGAAATAGTGCATCAAGAAGGCGTCCAAAGAGTCCAACGCGACCAAGACGAGGGGTGAAGAGCCGCCGAGCCAGCCGCTTGGCTTCGTCACCGACAACGGCCCGCCGATCATCATCGGTCACGAATCGAAGGTTCGCCCCAGGGGCCCACCGATGATCCAGATCTTGCAGGGTGACCGGGTGTTCGTCACCCGCCACGATCTCGCCGTCGAACTCGAGTTGGCAGTTCTCCACGTAGGCATCGACCGCAGTCGGCAGGAACAGTTCGCGACCATCGAAGCGAACCATCGGCGCATGGCGTCGAAGCACCTCGAGATCGGCATCCACGACTACCGACCGTACTGGCCAAACTGCGCAAGCCTGTCCTGGCAACGGCGATCGACCACAGGTATGTTGCGCACCTCACGAGCCGAAGGAGCACACGCACATGAGCATCTGGGTGATGGACAATCCGCCGTCGAGAAAGTGGCCCCTCTATACGCGAGGCAACGTCGGAGAGGTGTTCCCCGAGGTCGTTCTTTCCTTCACCTGGGACTTGATCGGCAAGGAAGCAGAGAACGGCTGGCGAGACTCCTACGAGCGCCTCGGGCTTGTGGCGGACGGCGACTTTCCGCCCGACGAAGACATGATCATCCTCGGTGTCTTCGGCGGCTACTGCTACATCAACGCGAGCTACGTCCGCATACTCGGTGTCCGAGCGCCGGGCGGCAGCGTCGAGGTCATCGACAAGCAGTTCTTCGGCGAATCCGACGCGCCGCCCTACACACCACGTCCTGGCGACAAGAATCTGAAATCATCCGCCAAGCTCGGCCGTCTGGTCCTCAAGCTGCTCGGCACCAAAGAGCTCCCGGCGCTCGAAGACGACAAGCGCCGCACCGCAGCATGGGTCGGCCAACACCCCGGCTCCGACGCATCCGACGAAGCGTTGCTCGACTACATCGTCGGCTTCAAACCGCTCTTCCGTCATCTCTTCGCTCGACACATCGACAACACCTTCGGCGTTGCCCTCGTGTCTGGCGCCCTCAGTGACTTGCTCGTCAAGATCGACCGGGAGGATCTACTCGTCTCGATTCTCGGCGGCATCGGCAACGTCGAGTCCGCAGCTCCTTCAGCCGCGATGTGGGATCTCGCCCATTCACATCAAGAACCCGAGTCTGAGGAATGGAAGGCACAGTTCGCGTCATTCCTCGACGAGTTCGGAAGTCGAGGACCGAACGAGTGGGACCTCGGTGCTGACCCGTGGGCTCATCGACCTGAGTTGGCGCTCGCGGCCATCGACCGCATGCGCGGAGCCTCTCACGATCACGACCCGCGGGCCCAAGCAAGCCGCCTCGCGGCTGAACGCAAGACGGCGATCGCCACGGCTCGCGGCGAATTGAACGTCGTCGACCGTTTCATGTTCGACAAGGCGTTGCGATCGACAACGCTCTACTCCCAAGCTCGAGAACGATCGAAGACAACCATCATTCGAGCTATCCAGTCTGCACGTAGCGCCCATCGCATTCTCGCTGCTCGGGCTACAGAACGAGGCGGCGTCGAGGATGCCAAGGTCTCGTGTGTGCTCACCGTTGATGAGTTCCGGGGCTACCTCGCCGAACCTGGGAAGTTCGCCGATCTCATCAGCGAGCGGGTGAAGCTTCTCGAGGAACTGTCCGATCGTGTTCCCCCATTCATCTTCGAGGGCGATGTGCCGCCGATCGATGGGTGGGAACTCCGCAGCGCGACAAGCGAGTCCCTCCCTGCAGGCTCGAAGATCCAGGGCATCGCAGGATGTCCTGGGATTGCAGAGGGCAAAGCAGTTGTCGTCCTCGACCCCGCTGATCCTCGCGACCTGGGTCCTGGCGATGTGCTGATCGCTCCCATCACAGATCCGTCGTGGACTCCGCTGTTCCTCGCGGCTGAAGCCGTCGTTGTTGACGTCGGCGCCACAATGAGTCACGCCGTGATCGTGAGCCGCGAGCTCGGCATCCCGTGCGTCGTTTCGGCGACGAACGCCACCCGTACGATTCCCGACGGTGCTCGAATCAGCGTCGACGGCAATACCGGCAACGTCACCATCATCGAGGTCCCATGAACGATCGCCCGCAACATCCCAATCCCGTCGCTATTGTCACCAATGCCCGCCATTACGTCGGGCCATCACTGGCCAAGATGCTGGCTCGCCGCGGATTCGACCTCGTACTCGGCGATCCCGAAGAAGGACTAGCCGAGACGATTGCGGAGCTCGGCCAGGACAGTTGGGTCGTGGATGGGGTCAGCGACCTCGCGGACCCAACCAGCGCACCTCGCCTTCTCGACATGGCGATGGACGCCTACGGTCGAGTCGATTCCGTGGTGTTCTTCTCCGGCACGATCGTCACCGGCCGGTTTCTCGAATCGACGGCAGACGACCTCGCCACGGTCGTGGCCGGAAACCTCGAAGCGGTGTATCGCTCGCTTCGTGTCTTTGTCCCTCCGCTGGTCCAGGCCAAGACAGGTCAGGTTCTCGCCATCACCAGTGCGTCAGGGCTCAAGGTCACCCCCGGCGCACCCCTCTATTCTGCAACTCGAGCGGGGGCGAACATGCTGGTCAAGAACGTCGCAGCAGAGGTCGCGGCATCGGGTGTGCAGGTCAATGCCATCGGAACGAACTTCATGGACTTCGACGGGTTCCGTGCAGCCACCGGCGCTGATGATCCCGCCATCTTGGCCAAGATCGAAGCCAACGTCCCCATGGGCCGGCTCGGAACAATGGAGGAATTCGCGGAGTTCTGCAGCGTGTTTCTCGATGGTTCCAGCCGTTTTCAAACCGGACAGACCGTTGGCTTCGACGGCGGCTGGTCTGCCTTCTAGCTCGTTACCGGGTGTCGTTCGAACAAGTTTTCCTCCGAAATCCCACCAAAGTCGACCTTGAGTGACCACTTTGCCACTCTGGGTAGTACATCATGGTCGACTCAGTCCGGAAGACCCCCTACCATTGGCGCTATGCGGGATGGGGAAGCACGGGCAGAGCTAGGTCAACGCGTCGGAATCGGTGGTTGGTTGATCGTGGGACTGGCGCTTGCTGTTCTCGCGTTTCAGACGACACTGATCAGCGCGGAGACGGTGAACACCTCAGAGCTTGGGGCCTCAACAGCGCTGGCTCCAAACACCCAGTCGGTCACTCCTCAGCTGCCCGCTGCCACTCCGAACTTGGTTGCCTGCAATGAGGGCAGCAATTGCCCGAGCGGCCCGACCAACGGGACGACTCCTGTCACCGCTCCAGTTCCGGTTGTCGCTCCGGCGGAGATTCCGGCCAACGGCGATGCGCTTCCTTGTGGTCAGAACGGTGGTGCTGGTATCGCATCCACCGGATCCGCCGGTGTCCTCATCTTCTCCGATGTCGATCCATGCGATGCCGACGTCGAAGCTCTCAAGGCCATGTGCACGTTCACGATCTCGACCCTCGGCTACGGCAACAGCGACCTGACCTTGTCGACCTCGACACCGCTTGCCACCGGCGACACTGCCGAGGTCTCCGTCGATGCAGTTGGTTCGACGGAAAGCAAGGTCTTCGAGCAATTCGACTGCAACGGCACCACGGTCACGGTTGCCCGCGACGTCTACGTCGACTGAGCAACCCGGCACCCTCAGCTGAGCAGCCCATAGTCAACGAGTGCCGAGCGAGCCTCGGCTACCCCTTTCGTCAACTCCGCTGACATGCCGACTGCACGAGCACCGTCGACATTGATCTGGTTGTCATCGAGGAAAAGCACAGTGTTCGCGTCGCAACCGAGATCATTGACGACGTGCTCGAAGATGTCGGCATCGGGCTTCGCCAGTCCGAGCTGATAGGACAGATATTGCTTGGTGAACAAACTGCGCATGACTTCGGCATCAACCTGGCGCTCCCAATGCAACTGGTTCGTGTTGCTGAGCACACCGAGTTCAACCACCTGAGCAAGCTCGTTCACCATTGCGATGGCGCCATCCATCAATCCCTTCGGCCACGTGGCGAACCGCTCGATCAGTTCACCGGGATCCATGGCAATCCCGAGTTCCGCGACCAATCGCTCACCGAAGATTTCGACAGAGCACGTGCCCATCTCAAATGCTCGGACCGTGGGGCTCGCAAGCCAACGTCCCCAAAACTCTTCTTCACCGAGGCTCGCGTCATTCCCCAAGATCTCGGTGAGTGGCCCGAGCTCGACGAGCACGCCTCCCATGTCGAAAATCACGGCCTTGATCAATGGGGTTGTCACTCCTCAAGCATGCCTCGTCGTCGCCGGGTGGCGGGGGCGGATTGAAATGGCGAACTTCGCGCTCGTTGGGTCCGCCAGCTGGCACAACGGGGATGTCGTCGGCCATCTGTGCAGAGAGGCACCGCCAGCTGAGAGGCTTCGTCCTATCTCGGTAGCCTCTGGCCCATGACCGTCTCGCTCGAGGACATCCACACCGCGCGAAAGCGGATCAGTGATGCGCTGATCGAGACCCCGCTGAATCACAGCCTCACGTTGTCGGAGATCACGGGCACCGAGATTCACCTCAAGTTCGAGAACCTCCAATACACCGGATCGTTCAAAGGCCGTGGCGCGCGCAACCGACTGCTGGACGTACCAATCGGTCGAGGGGTCATTGCCATGTCAGCGGGCAATCATGCACAGGGGGTCGCCCACCACGGCACCCAGCTCGGTCTGGAAACCACCATCGTGATGCCGGAGAACACGCCGTTCGTGAAGGTTGCACGCACGAGAGACTTGGGAGCCACCGTTGAGCTTGCCGGCCGGGACGTCATGGAGTCCGCAGTCCGGGCTCGTCAGCTGGCAGAAGAGCGCGACCTCGAATTCATCCATCCGTTCGACGATCCGCTCGTCATCGCGGGCCAAGGAACGCTTGGCCTGGAGATGCTCGAACAGAACCCCGACCTCGACACCATCGTTGCCGCAGTCGGAGGTGGCGGTTTGGCATCCGGACTAGCCCTCGCCGCCGCAGGGCACGATCGTCCCGTTCGCGTCATCGGCGTGCAGACCGAGCGATACCCCGCCATGGCGGACCGTTTGGCGGACCGACCACCAACGGCAACGGTCGGATCCACGATCGCTGACGGCATCGCAGTGTCCCAGCCGGGCGAGCTCACCAGCCAGATCTTGAGCGATCACGACGTCGAGATTCTCGTGGTCTCCGAAGCTGCAATCGAGGAAGCCATCGCGTTGCTTCTCGAGATCGAAAAGACCGTGGTCGAAGGGGCTGGTGCTGCCGCACTCGCGGCGTGCATGCAATACCCCGACGTCTTTGCGGGCCAGAAGGTCGGACTCGTGCTCTGCGGCGGCAACATCGATCCGCGTACCCTCTCGATCGTTGCCGTCCGGGGACTCGCCAATCAGGGACGGCTCAACCGCATCCGAGTCGAGCTCAACGACACGCCGGGTGGCTTGGCTCTGGTTTCACAGGTGATCGCCGACGCTGCGGCGAACGTCGTGCAGGTCGATCACGACGGGCTTGGTTCAACTGGGGCGCGAAGCACCATTCTTGAGCTGCGGATCGACACGCTCGATCGAGATCACGCCTATGTCGTGCTCGATCGAATTCGCGAGGCTGGTATCTCAGCCAAGCTTCTCGACTGGTAGCTGCACCAAGCCCTCAGGTTTCAGACCGGCAAGCTGCTCGGCATCGATGTACCCATCAAGTCGATCATGTTGTGGCTGTAGAAGCGGTCGACTTCCTCCTCGGAGCAGCCCTCGAGCGACTCATTGAATCGCTTCAACGGATTTCTCCCTCCTTCGGTGTGGGGATAGTCCGAGGAGAACATGCAGATCTCCGGCCCTGAGTTCCGGATGATCCAACCGGTGTCTTCATGGGGGTAGGGGGTGACTCTGACCTGGCGACGCACGATCTCGCTCGGCGGAGCAGACAGTTCTTGGAGTCGCTCTTCGTTCTTACGGAACGCGGCATATGCGGAGTCGAGGTAGCGCATCCAACCAGGGAGCCAGCTTCCGCCTTGTTCAATGATGCCAATTCGAAGGTTCGGGTGACGATCCAACACGCCATCGATGATCAGCGTGGCAGTGGTTTGCATCGGATTGACCGGAATGGCCATGTAATCGATGGATCGGAAGTTCTCGGCGCCACCGTGGAAGTCCGCCACCTTTGGACGGCCGTTGGCGAAGAACTGCGGGTCGAGCAGCTGGCCCGCTCCCCCAACGTGCATGACGATCGGGACACCGGCCTCGGCGGCCACGGCCCACATCGGCTCGAGGTCAATGTGACTTGGCGAATGTGTTCGCGGGCAGGCCGAAGCGATCATCAATGCGCTGGCTCCTGCGGCGACCGCCCTGCTGGCTTGGTCGGCCGCTCGGACTGGATCAGCAAGCGCGACGTACAACACAGGTAACAGACGCTCGTCCACCGAGCAGAAGTGCGCCATCCCATTGTTGTGAGCATCGGCCATCGCATAGGCAAGATCGAGGTCCGGCCCATGTTCTGCCGCTTGAAGGACCGAGCTCGTCCAGGTGTTGTAAACGAACTGACTTGCGAATCCGAGTTGATCGAGGGCTTGGGAGCGATGGTCTCGTTCGAAACTGCCGACGGCTTCGTAGTTCTTCCGCAGCATCAGCTGACTCTCATCGGAGCGATAGTCAGGATCCAGGTGCAGCGGGCACATCTGTGAAGGCCAATCAATCGGCGGAGCGCCTTCCGGCGAGCCGATTGCACTCGTTCCAAGAAGCGGCATTCGATCGCTCCATCCATCCTCTGCGTGAGTTTGGAGCCAGTCGTGCGGTTCCATGATGTGGCTGTCGGCGTCGTGATACAGCCGGCCAGTTGCGTAGGTCATCAGGCCTCCCAAGTGATCTTCCGCAACGTAGTGCGAACCAGCAGAGAGGAGAAACTCTCACGAGGCCATCCGACTTCCCGCTCGTCATCGTTTGCCGCTGGAACCCACAGCGGAAACAGAATCTCAGGACGTTGGTCTAGTCGTCGTCCTTCTCGGCGTCGTTGGGGTGCGCTGGAGGGTCTGGCATCGCGGTCCGCTCGGGTGCTCGACCGCTCCCAGGGGGTGCCGGCGGCCTCGCAAATGTCGGCTTGTTCTGTCGTCGGAACTTCTCAGGGGGAGCAGGCGGATTCGCAGGACGAGGAACCGGGGGCCGAGGCGGCACAGACTTTCCCACCTTCGATGCGGGCGTGTTCGCCCGGCGCTTTGCGGCCTCAGAGGCAAGGAGATCGATCGCCCGAGCCGCCAGCGGCTCCTGCATCGAGAGAGCATCGGCCACCTTCTCGATTGCGTCGACCATCTGTGCGGCCAGCTCGGCATTGGCGGCGCCACTCTGGGCTGATTCAGGTGCCGTGACGTTCACCTCTATCGGCGGAATCTCGATCGGCGGGATGACCAGCGGCGGCATGTTGAACACCGGCGGCGGAGGTGGCTCAGCTGGTTCTGACTCGACGGCTATCGGCCGTGGTTCGGGCTGCGACGTCACGCTCGACCGAGGAAGCTCGAGAGCTTCTGCAACGTTTTCGATCGCGGCAACGACTCGGGTTGCTGGGTCGCGCTCATCGCCACCAAGACGTTGCTGACGACGGAACGTGAGCAGGATGTCGTCCCAACGTTGGCGTTGCGTCGCCGTCATCGTGCCGCGCATCTCTGCCAGCTTGAGCAAGTTGAATTCGGCTGCTCCTGTGAGGGCCTGAGACTCCGCGTTGTAATGCTCGTCGAGCACCCGGTCGACTTCTTCAGTTGTCATGGCGGGGAGCAACTTGGATGCGAGCCTCGCCATGTTGCGATACGAGCCCTGAAGCAGGAATGGCGGTTCGGTGCGGTACGCATCGGCTGATGCTGCTGACGCGATGTACTGGCGATTCACTGCCAGCACGACGTCTTGCACGTGGCGAAGGTGGCGCAACACCGCAACGATCTCCGAGGCTTCGGCCGACGAGTACTTCTGCGTCAGTGCCGACTCATCGAGCGGCTCGCCATCTGCTGCCTTGAAGAACCGCTCGAGATCAGCGGGGTCGGTCCCGACGAGCGGAGCCAGCACGGGGTTCGACGACAGGGCGTTTTCGAGGTAGCTCCTGGCAAACAGTCCGGCGTTGCCGTCGAGCACGTCTCCGAGGTTGTAGGTGTCAGCCCGGTTGGCCAGCATGTCCGGTACTCGGAACCGCTCACCAGATTCGGTGTAGGGGTTGCCTGCCATCACGACCGCAAAGCGCTTGCCTCGAAGATCGAACGACGTCGACTCGCCGTTCCATACACCCTCGACCCGACGCTGGGCATCGCAGAGTGCGATGAAGCGCTGGAGAAACTCAGGATTCGTGTGCTGAATATCATCGAGATAGAGGATGACGTTGGTCCCGGTGGCGAACGAGAGGTTGATGCGCTCGATCTCCCGTGCCGCCGTCGCACTTGGAGCCTGTCCGGGGTCAAGCGATGTCACATCGTGGCCAAGACCTGGGCCGGAGACCTTGACCAGTGCCATCCCGAGCCGATCGGCAAGGTACTCAACGAGCAGCGTCTTGCCATAGCCAGGAGGCGACAGGAGCATCAACAGTCCTGAGCGGGCACCGCTTCGGTCATCCACGGTGCCGATCTGGCGAGCCAGGTTGTCGCCAATGAGCGGCAGATACACCTGATCGATCAATTGATTGCGAACGAATCCCTCTGGGACCTTGGGCTCGAGTTCGTCAACTCGAAGCGTCTTGCGGACCTCAGCCAATGCCTCGCGGCGTGCCGTACCGAACTCCTTGTGCGCCGGCACAACGACGGCGCGGTGATGCTCGACACGGGCGAGCAATTCGTCAAGACGCCCGGTCAGCGTCGAACCTTCAAGGGTTGGGTGACGCCCGTTGAGGCCGTCGACCGAAATCGCGAGATCAATCTCCACGACTCGTCGATCCAGCTCTGGCGTCACCAGGGCCGCCACGATCTCATTGACCAGGTGCGTCTCCTCGGCTCGGAGTTCTCGGCCGACGTAGTCCGTCAGGACCGCAGTTGCTCCCGCGAGATCGTCTTCCATCTCCTCGAGAAGAGACGTCACAGCCTTACTGCCGGCAAAGCGGTCCGTCAGTTGTGCTGCCGCTCGACTTCTCGCAAACTTCAAGCCGTCTGGCGACAGCAGCTCATACATGAGGTAGCGGGCCGCGACGTGGTCGCCTTCATCGGGTTGCCCTTCGGTGGAGCGACCTTCGGCGAGCTCTCCGGCCAACTCGCTCGACATGGCAACAACAGTCGTTCGGTCGAGCCCGAGGGCGGCGCCGGCTTGACCTCGGTCGGTCCACCGGTCGCGCTGAGAATCATCGAATCCATGGGCCCAGATCACCTGTGCCCGAGCTCGCACCGCACCAGGAGTCACCAAGGTGTCTGCGGCGATCGCCTGAGGCCCCATCGCAGCCAGGATCGCTGCCGCATCGAGATCGTGGACGCCGCGGTCGTACCCCTCATCGAGCCGCGCATCAACCTCAGCGCGCACGATCACAAGCAAGCGCTCGCGGTCTTCGTTCTGCAAGGCGCTGCGGAGATCCACCGATCGCTCGGACTCCGCGTGGTCATGCAGCATGTCGACAATCAGGTCACCCGCCAGAAACAAACTTCGATAGAGCTCGTCGTTCTCTGAGGGCAGAGGCTGGGTCCACAAGTCTCGATGATCGTCGAGTCCTTTGGAATGAATCGCGAGCCGCAGATCGGTGCCGGTCAGCACCGCCTCGAGGTGCTCGCCGGTCGGCACGATGGTCAGTTCTCGAGAACGGTCGTCGACACTGAATCGATGGCGCCCGAGCTTGACGGCATCGCCATCAAAGAGGTCTTGACGATCACGGAGCGCCCGGGCGGCGTTGTCGCGCGAAGCACCAAGCTTGGACTGAAGCTCGTCCGCTCGAACTGGCTCTCCCAGCTCCCGCAAGTCTTCGACAAGCTTGCGAACTCGGGCCACCATCGGATCGGCAGCAAAGAATCCGTTGACGTCATCGACCGACGGGAGTGTTTGAGCGCGCTCACCGACCCGATCGAGGGTTCGTTCCGCAGCAGAGACCAGTCGTTCGGCCCTCTGTTGACGTTCGTCGACAAGCTGCTGGCGACGCGAGGACAATGCCTCGGTCACCTGATCGCGACGCTGTGATAGCTCGTCGAGTTGTGATTCAGTCCGGGGTCCGGCGGTTTCGAGTTGCTCGAGCTGAAGAAGGAGACGAGCCAGTGCGTCGTCGCAAGACTCCGGGGTGTTCGCCCGACCAACGGCGGCGGCTATCGACTGCCCAAACAACCCCAGCTCGGTCGAGAAGGCGGCCCCCGTTTCGGACTGCACAAGTTCTTCGAGCTTGCCGTCGACGCCGGCACGCACCCGGTTGAGCTCGGCGAGCACACCGGAGACCTGTTCGAGCACCGAGGTTCGAACTCGAGGATCCTCGACAACGAGGTCCCCGACCGTTCCCGCGACGAGATCCATGGACTCTGCGACGCCATCCACTTCTGACAGAAGATCGGTTGCATCGACCGAGGACACAAGGCTTGGTGTTGCTGTAGAAATCGCCGAAAGCTTGTCGTGGTACGGCGCAAAGGCACCATCGGTGGCGAGGTGAGCGGCGGCTCCCTGGGCCAAGTCGTTGTAGGTCGTTTCCGCGCGGCCAATCAACTCATCGACTTGAGCGATGTCGATCTCTCGCTGCTCCCTCACGGTGTGGAGGTGCCCGATCTTTCGACGAATGTCGGCGAGACCGCCGATGAAGCCTTCGGTCGTCGTCGGCGGACTCAAGCGGAGATCTTCGAGCGTTCGAGTTGTGTCCGCCTCGGCCTCGGCAAGGGTCGCCGCCGCTGATGCTTGAACTTCTTGGAGTCGTTCGAACTCATCGATGACCTGCTCGGCCACGACACGAATGTCACCTGCAGGAGCGGCGAGATCGCCGACTGATTGCTCGCCAGCCCAATGATGGGTATCGAGGAATCGTCCCGCCGAGGCGAGCAGATCTGCGTAGACCGCACTGGATGGTTCAACGTCAGCGACGAGCCGACCCAGAGCGAGCGCGTCGGCGATGCCGCCGACCAGCGACGCATTGCCGATTCGATCGAACTTGGTGGCCTCGCGCGGTTGCGCGGCGTACCACTCATCGGTGGAGAAGGGCGTCGTCCAAATCTGAATGGGATGGATACGCGTCGGCTCGGCCTCTTCACGGAACACGACCATCGTCCCGTCGTCGAACAAGGAGTGTCCGTGACACCAGATCGGCGCCGTCACTTCTTGGCGCACCACGTTGTACGGCAGCAGAATCGACCGGCCTCCGCTCCGTTCATGAAAGACGTACAGGACGTCTTCGCCGTTGGGCGAACGAACGACCTCGAGCAGCTCCATGTCCGTGACGTCCAGATCGAACGTGCGGGCTTCGCCCGTCTTCAGATAGACGCCATCCGGGAAGATCAGACCCTGCCCATCAGGAAGCTGTCGGAAGGCTTCACCCAGCGCATCCATGCGCATCGCGGTATGCACCAACAGATTGACCACGTAGTAGCGGTGATCGTTCTCGCCGTACGGCAGCACATCGATCAGCACCAGATCGCCGGCCCTGGCCCACTTGATCTGACAGTCCTGCAGTGATTGGTCGGCATGTTGCAGCCGATCGCTCAACAGCAACGAGCCTTCTCCCCCATCATCGAGTCGTATGTCGAGCGTCCCGTTGAGGGGATTCACCACGACACGATCATCGATCGCGACATGGCTCGAGCCGACATGGTCCGCCCGGGTCGAGAGAATCCACTCAACGTCCTGGCTTGCGGGGAATCGGTGGTCTCGCTCGCCACGAGCGTCGAGATATCGAAGACTGTTGTCTGTCTCGATCTGCCATCGCAGCACCCGGATGTCATTGAGGCCGCCGCCGGTGCGGAAGACGGCCAGGAGTCGCTGTGCTGAACGATAAAGCTGCTGCAGCGTGGTCTCTTTGAAATACGTATGCAGCTCGTCGAAGTCTCGGTGGAATTGATCGTCGTCAAGCGCTGAACCAGAGAGACCCTCGGGGTTCGGACTAAACGAAACATCCGCGGCCGATTCCCCGACTTCCAGGTGATGGACCGCGAAGACGTCTTCCGCCCGAATCTCGGATTTGATACCCGCGGCGACGTTGTAGGCCAGGACGAGTTGATCGCCGACTGACACCACATCGCGGGGCACCGCGTTCGCTTCTGTCCTCACACGTTCGGTCGCAACGAGCTCGAGCGCCGATGCACCGAACGTTCCCAGACGCTCAGCGTTCAACGCGTTGGCCCGGGTGGTCAGATCACCAGCTGCGGCGGTGAGACGAGACCGCAGTAAGGCGTATGTGCCTTGCGCAACCGCTCCCTGGCCCGCGCCACCCTGGTCGCCGTTGGCCGCTGATGGTGCGTCGCCCTCGGGCGAAACACCAGCTGGACCGCTGGCGGGATCGGAGACGTCTGACGTGTCGGTCACTGAGCCGACCCGGTCACTGACCGATTCGACGGAGCAGCTCGGCTACCGAAAGATCCCGAATGCCGTCTGCACCGAGACCACCGATGGCCTCAGCGATCTTGGCAACGAGGTCGTCGTCGCCGTTTGCATAGGGCTCCAACGCCTTGGTGGCCAGATCGGAGTTCTCGACGAACCCATCGACCGCTTTGCCGTGTCCGATGGCGCCGACCAGACGGTCGACGAAGATATCTGATCCGCCGACAATGTCGATGTCAGCGTTCTCGAGCCCTGCCTTCATGGCTTCAGCCTGAGCAGTTGCGATACCAACGGAGGCATCGACACCCGCAAGACGCACCTTGGTGTCGGCTTCGAGCTTTCGCACGAACTCTTCGTGCTCTTGTCCAACACCTTCGAGTTCGCGCATTGCCGCTGCCTTGTCGGTGAGACCCGCGGCCTCTCCCTTGAGCTTTGCCTCGATGGCCGATGCTTCGGCCAGACCGATCTCGCGATGGGCAACAGCCTCCGCTTGGCCTTGTTCCCTCGTGATGTCCGCCTTCGCCTTCTCGACGTTGACCTCGGCCATTCCAAGCTTTTCTTCCGCACCGGCTCGTGCCGTCATGACGTCGACCTCGGCGAGGCCGGTTGCCGCATCCTCGGCCTGGACACCTTCGGCCAAGCGAATCTTCGCCCGGGCCTCGAGGTCTGCAGCCTCCATCGATGCCTGAGCCAGTGTCAGCTGGCGCTTGGCTTCGTGACCAGACGCTGTCTCGGCTGCCTCAGCGGCCTTGATGTCTTTGACCAGGTCACCCTGAGCGATGGCTTCTGCGGCGATCACGACGGCTTCTCGATCGCGGTTCGCTTCTTCGACGATGCGCAACGTTGCGATTGCTTCCTCTTGCTCGGCAACGGTTTTCTCCACGGCGACGCGGCTGCGGCGAATATCCGCGATCGTGCTCTTCTCTTCTTCCAGCGCCTTCTCTGCCGCCAGAGTCTCGACCTTGCGGCTCATGTCCTCGAGCTCAGCTGCCTTGCGCACTCGCTCAGACTCGACCGCCAGCACGCGCTCACGGTTCTTTCCTGCGACCTCGATCTCGCGTTGGAGATTCTCTGACTCGACGCCGAGCTTCTGCTCGACCTCGAGACTTGCCATCTCGGCTCGAAGCTTTTCCTCTGCGGTAATTGTGTCGATCGTCGCCTGTTCGCGAACTCGAACTGCTTCGACTTCACGACGCTGACGAGCTTCGGCATCGGCTTGCTGACGCTCGAGCTCCAGCACGGCTTCCCTGGTCTCGACGTTCTTCGCCGTGATCATCTTTGCTTCGTCGTTCGCCGCGTTGTTGGTCGCAACGTGTTCGATCGCGGTGAGCTCGGTGATCTTACGGATGCCCTGTGCATCCAAGATGTTGTTGGTGTCGAGTTGATCGAGCGGGGTCTGCTCGAGGTAGTCAATCGCAACGTCTTCAAGGGCGTATCCGTTGAGGTCGGTGCCGATCACTTCGATGATCCGATCGCGGAACGAGGCTCGTTCGGTGTAGAGCGACACGAAGTCCATGGCCTTGCCGACGGTCTTCAGCGCCTCGGAGAACTTCGCTGCGAACAGCTCTTCCAGCGTGACCGGGTCCGACGCTCGTTCGCAACCAATTGCCTGTGCGACCTTGATGACGTCTTCTTCCGCCTTGTTGACACGAACGAAGAAGTTCACCTTGATGTCTGCACGGATGTTGTCCTGACAGATCAGACCCTCATACCCGCGCCGGTCAATCTCGATCGTCTTGACAGAGATGTCCATGACTTCGGCCTTGTGGAAGATCGGAACAACGGTCCGCCCCGTAAAGCTGACGACAACACTTCGGGTCGTGCTGACCACGAGCGCCTTGCCCTGAGGCACCTTGCGATACAGCTGGGAGATGATGAACATCGCCGCCAGCAGGACGAACAAAACGATCCCGACCACTACGGCGATCACGATTAGAACTTGGGACATGCTTCCCTCTTTCTCTTGTTGCTAGAGACTTGCTAAACAATGCCGTCGACGTCAGGCGAGACGATGAAACGTCCGTCGGCGTCGACGTCGACGATGAGTGCTTGTGCACCTGACATCAGATCGTTTTCGATGGCGCATCGCACCTGGATGGTGTGGGTTGCGGCCTCGGAGTCGACGACTTCTGCTTGACCAAATGCGCGATCGACCCGACCAGTTCGCACCGTACAAATTCGACCGACGAGATCGGCGTGACGAACCGGAAGGGCAGCGACAAAGAAGGGCCGGAGCAGCCGACCGACGCGGCCTGCCATGAAGACCGAGACCACAAGGGCACCCAGTGCGATGAAGACACCGACCAGCACGCCAGCGCTGCCGCCAGAGGTCGTCGTGATGAGAGTCAGAATGGCTGAGGTCGCCCAGCCAACGATCGCGATCACAGAGAAGACAACGGTGAGCGGCATGTGGTGGAGGTCGAAGCTCTGAAGCAGCGAGCCCATGAAGCCCGATCCCGAGCCGTCGCTTCCTCCACCGTCACTGACATCGCCAACGTCGGCATCAATCTCGAAATCGAGAGAACCAGAAAGGATCGCAATGATCCAGTACCCGAGGGCTATGAGGAGAAGCGTCGTGAAGATGACCGTCGGGAACCCCAACGAAACCTCGATGACTCTGCCCACGTAACTCAACCCTTCATGCCAACGGAGATGTTTGATCCGATGGCAAGTCCCTCAAGCGTCTTGCCTATCCATCATCCTGTTCCACCGTGAACGTAGGCGCAACCGATTCGGTTCCCAGGTTTCTCGAGAAATTCCCGCGCGTTGTTTCCCCGTGTCCCGCGCTCGACGAACTGCCGTGAGCCGACCCATTTTGTCTCGCTGGTGATTCGGGTCATGCTGAACCGGTGACGACCACACAGCCACGCCATCTTCTCGCTCGAACCGAGTTCGAACCGGACAGCAAGGCAGTTGTTTTTGGGTCAACCAGTTTTTCGTGGTCCCAGCTCGAGTCGCGCGCTCGACAGCTGGCCAATGGATTGATCGCTCGAGGCGCTGGTGACGGGGCTCGGTGGGCGATCTTGGCTCGCAACCGAGCAGAGTGGGCCGAATTCTCGATCGGCAATGCCAGAGCCGGCGCGCGCTACGTGCCGCTCAATTGGCACCTGACGGTTCCAGAGATTGTCGATCTACTCATCGATTCCGAATCGCAATTCTTGGTGTGTGACCCGGACTGCGAAGCGGCGGGCCGGGAGGCAGTCGCATCACTTCCCGGGCCAATACCGATTCTGGTGCTGGGTGAAGAGTACGAAGCATGGTTGGCCAACCAGAGCGACGACCCCCCGGCAGATCGACCGATGGGGGCGCCGCTCCAGTACACCGGCGGGACGACAGGGCAGTCCAAGGGCGTCACTCGGTCTGATTTCGCCGGCAACGTTGAGTTCTTCGCAAAACGATGGGGCGGGTGGGGCCAACTCGCCCGCATGCCCGAGGATGGCGTGATGCTGCTCACGACCCCGCTCTACCACGCGCTGGGGTCGGCGGGGCTCGGTGCGGGGTTGGCCAGAGGCCATCAACTCGTCATCGCGTCGAGATTCGACCCGGTCGGAACTCTCGAGTTGATTCAGGACCATCAGGTCACATCAACGCCCATGGTGCCAACACAGTTCATCCGGCTGCTGAAGCTCTCTGAATCCGAGCGAGCGAAATACGACGTCTCGAGCCTGAAATGGGTGCTTCATACGGCCGCACCATGCCCGGCATGGGCCAAGCGAGAAATGATCGACTGGTTCGGACCCGTCATCATCGAGCTGTACGGATCCTCAGAAGGCACGGGCCCAGTCATTGCGACCAGCGAAGAGTGGTTGGAACGGCCGGGCACTGTTGGCCGAGCGCAAGGCACACTCGAGCTCTCCATCGTCGACGATGAGGGGAAGGATCTTCCCAGCGGAGAGATTGGAACGATTTACGCCAAACGAAGCGACGGAGCGCCCACCTATCACGGTGCTCCCGACAAAACAGCAGAAGGCCGACTGCCTGATGGTCGATTCACAGTCGGCGACGTCGGCTGGATGGATGGCGACGGATTTCTGTTCTTGGCCGACCGCCGAGTCGACCTCATCTTGCTCGGCGGTTCAAATGTCTATCCAGCCGAGATCGAGGGAGTCATGAGCGCTCATCCATCGATCGCAGACGTTGCGGTCTTCGGCATCCCGGATCCTGACATGGGGCAGTCCATCAAGGCCGTCATCGAAGCAGTGCCGGGCACCACCCCCGACATCGCCGACATCCTGACGTTCGTGCGTGGTCAACTCGCTGGCTTCAAGATCCCAAAGTCCATCGACGTGGTCGATCAGCTCCCGCGGGAAGCGAGCGGGAAACTCAAAAAGCGCAAACTCCGCGATCCGTACTGGACCTAACGGTCGGGTTGCCCCGAGCTACTGAAGGCCGCACGGGTTGCCGGCCCATGCTTCTGTCAGCGCGTCACAGGAGAACTTCCCTGGCACCAGCACGACCGACCAAAGCTGGTCGTCAGCCACGGTGATCTGCAGGAAGTTGCCGGCCACTGGCATGAACCCGAGATGGAGGCGGAATGCTGCAACATCGTTCTCTTGCAGGCTCGGGGCCGGATTGCCAAGGAACCCGCCGTTGTTGTCGATGGGGTGCACGAAGGTCTTCCACGTGCCACCAGCGACTGGTGGGGCAAGCAAGGTGAACCACGAAGCTGGCGCAACTGTGTACGGCACAACTTGGGGGCCAAGGCCACAGACCATCACGGTGTCGGACGGAAAGGCGGAGAAGTAGCCGGCTGCCGGAACGTTGGTTCCAGTCTTGGCGACGTATTCCTGGCTCTCGGAGAAGTTGCGCATGACTCGCCCTCGAGTCATGAGTTCCTGGTCGAGCTGCCCCGTCCAGAAGTCGAAGCCTTCCTGATCGGGGGTGCGACCAAGGACGTTCTCGTAGATGAGGCCAACGAACTCTGCGTTGGTCTTGTCGCCGTAGAGAAGGCCGAACTCGGTGCTCATCGAGAAGAAGTCGGAGATGTCATCGAGGCTTTGGCCTCCCTCGACCCGCCCGACCCAGAAATCGAAACCGTCCTGGTCAGGAGCCCGCAGGAAGTACGCCTGATAGAGCCGCACAACGGGATCGGTTAGCCACGGACACTCGGTGAGCGGCGTGGTCGCGCTGCCGTCCTGGGCACTGGCAGGGACCGGAGCAGCCACCGATGTTGCGGCAACGATCACTGAGAACAGAGCCACCGCGACGAACTTGAACCTGGACAACATCGTTTCTCCCTCGGCCTCGGATCCTCCCGAGGTGTGACGGCGAGCGTACAACTCTGCCGCAACCGTCGCCACGACGACAACAGGGCCGTCGTCCTGACAGCAGCGCAATAGCTCGATACATTCCTGCCGTGACCCAGCCAAGCACCGAAGAGTTCCGTGCCGAAGTTCGTCAGTTCTTTGACGAGACGTTGCCGGGTGCTCTCGACGGCATCCCCAGCTCGATGCAACGGGCAAAGAAGTGGCGAACTTTGTTGTTCGATGCAGGGCTTGGAGCGATCAGCTATCCGACCGCATTCGGTGGTCGAGAGCTCAGCACTGAGTACGAAAAGGTCTACGCCGAAGAGAGCCGTGGCAGCGTCCCCCGAGAAGACAGTGTGTTCGGCATTGGCGTGGGCATGGCCATGCCAACCATCCGAGACCACGGGTCAGAAGAACTGAAAGAGCGCTTCCTCCGTCCCGGCCTCCGAGGCGACGAGATCTGGTGCCAGATGTACAGCGAGCCGGGAGCTGGCTCTGACCTCGCCGGTCTCGCCACGAAGGCCGACCTCGATGGTGATGAGTGGATCGTGACCGGCCAGAAGGTGTGGACCTCAGGCGCTCAGCACAGCCAATACGCCATCCTGCTCGCTCGGACAGACTTCGACGCACCGAAACATCGCGGCGTCACGATGTTCGTTCTCCCCGTCGAGCAGCCAGGAGTCACCGTTCGGCCGCTCGTGCAGATGACCGGCGAAGCAGAATTCAACGAAGTCTTCATGGACGAGGCGCGCATTCCTCGTTCGTGGGTGGTCGGTGAGGTCAACGATGGGTGGCGGACAGCGGTTGCCTTGCTTGCCCACGAGCGGGTTCAAACCGGCGTCGCTTCTGTCGGCGGCTCGTCGACCCAGCGATCCAAGGCCGGGCGGGTCCCGATTCCCGTCGACCAACTCATCGAACTGGCCCGAACTCGAGGACGCGAGCACGACCCCGTCGTACGACAAGAACTGGCGTCGCTCTACACCGGCCAGAAGATCATGGGCTACCTCGGCAAGATGGGCGTGCACCCGTCGATCGGCAAGCTATGGAGGACCATTCAGGGTCGAGCCGCAGCTGACACGGCCGCCCGTCTTGCCTTCCCTGCGTCCCCTGCTTGGGAAGACGACGACTCAGCCCGCGGTGTCGATGAGGACTACTTCGCCTATCACATTCTCAATTGCCGGGGCATGAGTCTTGGCGGGGGAACCGACGAGATCCAGAAGAACACGCTCGGCGAGAGGCTGCTCGGGCTCCCTCGGGAACCAGGACCGGATCGAGCGACACCATTCCGAGACTTGCCTCGCAACTGAGGTCAGGCGACAGCTGTTCCGAGCACGGTTCCGATGACCCAGGTCAGCGCGCACGCTCCGACGGCCCAGGAGACCTGACGAAGGGCGGTGCGGAACTTCGACCGTTCGGTGAAGACCGCGAGCGCCACTCCAACGATGGCCGCGGCGACGACTCCGATAATTGCTGAGGCCACGATCGCGGCGTTGCCTTCGGACAGCAGCCACGGGATCAGGGGAAGTATGGCGCCAACCGCAAAGGCCAGAAACGACGATGCGGCAGCCGTGATGGGATCGCCACCACCATCTGGATCGATTCCCAGCTCTTCGCGGGCGTGCACCTCGAGCGCGACCTCTGGGTCGGCCATCACCGCGGAGGCCACGGCGTGAGCCTGATCTGATTCGAGGCCGCGGCTGCGATAGATCGCTGCCAGCTCCTTGGTTTCCTCGACAGGCTTCTCGGCGATCGACTTTCGTTCGATGTCGAGCTCGCGCTGGACGAGCTCAGCCTGAGCTTTCATCGAAACGTACTCACCGGCGGCCATCGAGGAAGCACCAGCGAGCAGACCGGCGACGCCGGCGATGAGCACGCTTTCGGAGGTACTTGCCGCCGCGGCCACGCCCAGGATCAGGGCAACGTTGGACACCAGGCCATCGCTCACCCCAAACACAGCGGCACGAGCAGCGCCACCTTGCACATCTCGATGCTTGTGCACCATGTGGTCATGAGTGTGGGTGCTGTGATCCTCCATGAATCGAGGCTAGAGGCACGCAGACCGGGGCGCTCGATCACGCTGCGAACTTGACCGTGGCGACCCTTGTCCGTTGCACTCTCCCGATGAGCAGTGTTGGCAAGCAACCCGTCGAGCCCACGATCACGATTCCACAGAGCGCGCAAGGCGTCACAGGTCTCGGGCAGGGCGGGTGGACCTCGGCACGCTTTGTCGAGGCGGCGGGCGAACCGCTTCGGCTCAGCCTTCGGGCGCCCATTCCGCTCGACCATCCGCTTTCGGTGCAGCCCGTTGAGGGTGGCTGGGACCTCGTGGATGACCACCCGCAAGGTGGAAGTGATGATCCGGTCGTGATCATGCAAGGTCGCCAGCCCGCCAGAGACTTCGGAACCGTCGAACCAGTCTCGGTTGAGCTCGCTCGTGAGGCGAGAAGTCGATTTGATCGGACCCCCGAAACTCACCAAGCGCCGAATTGCTTTTCGTGCGGCATTGCGCCCGGCTCCATGAACGTGCATCCGGCGGAGCTTCTCGATGGGAGCGGACGCTTCGCCAGCGATTGGCGACCGCCGGCTCGAGTGGGCGATGACGCGGGAATCGTCACCAACATGACGCTGTGGGCATCACTCGATTGTGCTGCTGGGTTCTACGTATCGGGCAACGCGCTGACCGATCATGGTCGCAGTGCCCTGACTGTGCAGTACGAGGTCGAGATGCTCCATCCTGTCCCCGTTGAGCAGGACCTTGTGATCATGAGTTGGCATGGTCGATGGCCTGCGCGGTGGGATGGCACCAAGCGCGGCGCCGGAAGCTGCGTGTTCGATGCAGAAGGCACGATGCTTGCCCGATCGGACTCCTTCTGGGTTGTACCAAAGGCTCGCCCAAGCTGAGATCAACAACTTCGAGTATTGTTGAGGTTCATGTCGAGCCATCAACTCGAGCCCGAGATCACGATTGGTGAGGCGGCAGCCCGAAGCGGTGTTGCGACCTCGGCCCTTCGGTTCTATGAAGAGAACGGCCTGATCTCATCGAGCCGCACACCCGGCGGGCAGCGCCGATACGCCAGAGATGTGCTGCGCAGAGTGGCATTCATCCGAGCAGCTCAGAGCGTTGGGCTCAAGCTCTCGGAAATCTCTGAGTCGCTTTCTGGACTACCCGACGACCGTGCGCCTTCCAAGGACGAGTGGGAGAACATCGCCGAAGAGTGGCGTCCTCGTCTCGACTCTCAGATTGCGACCCTCGAGGGTCTTCGCGACAATCTTGCGCTTTGCATTGGTTGTGGCTGTCAATCTCTCGACAGCTGCCTGATCTTCAACCCCGATGACAAAGCCAGCGAGTCAGGCCCGGGAGCCCAGTACCTCACGGACTGAATGCACACGAACTGACTGTCTCACGAACTGACTGCGAAGGATTCACCAAGTGACCGATCAACCCAACGACGCGGCACCTGACCGTCCAGGTCTGCGCTTCGGCGTCATGTACGACTGTCGACGAACGCCCGACTCCGCATTGTCGATGACGGACGTCTACGCCGCGACCATCGAGCAGGCCGCTTTGGCTGACACACTCGGCCTCGACCACGTGTGGTTCACCGAGCACCACTTTCTTGAAGATGGATATTTGCCAGCGTTCCAGCCACTCGCCGGAGCCATTGCTGCTCGCACATCGCAGATCCGGATCTCCACCGACATTGCGTTGTTGCCGCTCTACCACCCGGTGCGCTTGGCAGAAGAGATGGCAATCCTGGATCACATCTCCAATGGTCGAATGGAACTCGGCATCGGCATGGGATACGTCCCGTCGGAGTTCAAAGCCTTCGGTGTCCCGCTGAAGAATCGTGTGTCGATGACGGAAGAAGGAATCGACATCCTGCGCCTCGCTTGGGCTGACGGACCCTTCAGCTACGAAGGCAAGCGTTACCAGCTCGATAATGTCGACGTCCATCCAAAACCTGTCCAACCGGGTGGGCCGCCGCTCTGGATCGCGGCCATGAGCACCCCCGGCGCACTGCGAGCTGCCCGCTTCGATACCCATTTGCTCCCCCAGGGCAAACGCAGCGAAGTTCTCGACCCCTATCGAGAGGCACTGGCCTCTGACGGGCGCGATCCGGCGTCGAAGCGTTACGGCATCATCCGATCTGTCTACGTCACCGACGACAAAGAACGCGACTGGCCGATGCTGCGGGCTGCGGAGCGATTCCGAATGGGTGTGTACGACAGCTTCATGGCGGAAACTCCTGACACGTATGCGTGGGGCGATCCCGATGCGATTCCTCAGGGAGTCATCATCGGGACGGTCGCAGAGTGTGTCGAAAAGCTTCGGTCGTTTGTCGACGACTTCGGCGTTACCGACATCGCATCGTCGGGTCTCCCGCCTGGAATCGACCCGGACTACATGGCAACCAACCTGGAACGCCTTGCTACCGAGGTACTTCCCCAGCTGCGCTGAACTCAGGCCTCGTCTCGCTGCCTTCGTTCGAATACCACGACCGTTGCCTTCGTGTCGATGTGATCGCGATCGGTCGCAGCGGTATAGCTCTGCGCGTCATATACCGGGATCGTGACCAGTTCGACGTTCTCAATCAGGCTTGCTGCTGCCAGCCGGCCGATCTCTGCCTCAAACCCTTCAGCGGCGAAGAACTCTGCATTTACACCGAGCGCGGCCACTCCCCCAGGGGCCAGAACTTCGACAAGGCGCTCGATCGGTTCGGGACCGAGGTGGCCGTGCGTGAAGGTCCCGGCGCTCACCAATCCTGCGTAGTCGTCCTGGAACGCAGGGAGTGGTTGTGTGAGATCGACTTGGAACAGCTCGCGGTACGCCGCCGAATCGCCGACCGCCTTCCCACGAGCCACCGCGAGCATCTCGGGCGAGAGATCCAGACCGTCGACAGTCGCCCACCCCTGAGCGTGAAGTTGCACACCCACGACTCCGGTTCCACAGCCAACGTCCAGAATCGGCCCGGTTCTGTCGGTGAGACGCTCAGCAAGGGCATCGACAAGCCCCCGGTGATACACGTATCCGTGCGAGACAATGAACTGAGCGTCGTACGTCGCGGCCCACCGGGCGTAGAGCGCCCGATTGTCTTCCGGGGTCTGCACCCCATATGCGTCGTCGAGGTCGAACTCGGGCTGGCTCATGAACCAGAACCTACTGGACAAGTCTGGCCGGTCGAGTTTGACTCCTCTCCCGTGGCCATTCTCCTGCGAACCGTCCGCAACAAAGATCGATGGATCGAGGCCTTCGGGCGTGCAGTCCCTCAGCACGAGGTTCGACTCTGGCCAGAGGTGGGTGATCCGAACGACATCGAGTACGTCTGTCTCTGGAAGCATGAGTGGGAGGATCTGGCAACGTATCCGAACCTCCGGGCTGTCCTGCTCGTGAGCGCGGGGGTTGACCACGTTGACTTCTCTCAGATCCCCGAACACCTACCCGTCGTGCGTCTCAACGATCCGGCCATGGCGAACGACATTTCGGAGTACTGCACCCACTGGGTCATCCACTTCGCTCGTTCGTTTGACCAATACCGCCACCAACAACCTCATGCTCGCTGGGAGATCGGCCCCCGCGACCCAGACACCACCGTTGGGATTCTCGGCTATGGAGCGATCGGGGCAGTCGTTGCCGATCGACTGGCATCGTTCGACTATCCCGTGATCTCTTGGAGCCGGAGTGAGAAAACAACTCCGCACGGGTCCCACTATGTGGGCCCGGCTCAGCTCAACGGCTTCATGATCCGCTGCGACATCGTCATCAATCTGTTGCCACTCAGCGATACGACGAGGGGGATCGTAGATGCGGCTGCACTCGAGGCCCTCGACAACGGCGTGATGATCAATGTGGGACGAGGTGCGACCGTCGACGAGCGGGCCCTCGTCGCCGCACTCGACGGAGAAATGCGCGGCGCCGTTCTCGACGTCTTTGCCACTGAGCCACTACCGAGCGACTCGCCACTCTGGTCGCATCCACTCGTGACCGTGACGCCGCACATCGCGGGAGAAACCAATCCGTTCTCTGCAGCCCGACTCATGGCCGCGAACATCGACCGAATTGAGAGCGGCGAGGCCCCCTTCCCGATTGTGACAGCAACGACGTACTAGCGACGTTCGAACTCTGCCTCAGGACGGTTCGACGGCGCGAGCCGGGAGCCGGATGACTGCGGTCACCGCTCCAAGCAGAACCAGACCGCCGACGCCCTGCACAGGCGTGATCGGTTCGTCGTGAATCGGCCATGCCAGGCCGACCGCAACCAGGTGCATGGCGAGCAAGTAGAGCGACGAACGTCCCGCCTCGATGTAGCCGTGAACCCAGCTCATCGCGACGTGTCCGATGACTCCCGTCAGATACGCCACGAGGGCGATCCAGAGCCAATCCATGCCGCCGAACTCTGCGAAGTCGTCACGACCCATCAAGACCAGCGACGGCGGAACTGCGGAGACGAACGCCCAGAAATTGATGCCGGCCATCCAGTTGATCGGGTGCACATCAGTGGACGACCGGGCCACCCGACTGAGAACGAAATACACCGTGAACGTCAGCATGGCTGTGAAGGCCAGACCGAGACCGAGCGCCGAAGCCTTCACATCGTCGCCAGCTCCGAGAATGACAATGACGGCACCGACAACGCCGAGGAGGCTCCAGGCGAACTGCTTCGCTGTTGGGTACTCCCCGAACAGCTTCCCGCCGACAAGCAGCAACAGAACCGGCTGGACAGCGACCATTGTCGAGAGCACGGCGACCGTCGCCTCTTGAAGTGTGGCGAAGACAAAGACCAAGTTGATGCCAAAGGCGATGCCTGGAAGCGCGGTATGGCGAAGCAGTTGACGATCGATTCGGCCGCCGCGTGCGTACACGACGGCGAACAACAATGGGAAAGAAATCGCGAACCGAATGAGTACCGCGACCAACGGCGGCGCCGTGACGAGCTTCGAGAGTGGTGGGCCAGCTCCCCACGAGACGACGACGAAGCCCATGACAACAAGCGGCAGGTTCGCTGGCAGTTGACGTGAAGGCTCGGTGATGGCAACCGATTTTTTGTTGCCTGTGACCATCGACGCAGTCTGACATCTCCCCAGATATGTGGGTTAGTCCAAGTTCGACGTGGAGATTTACCCAACAGGTCGATAGTGTTCGGCAGGTGGGAGGCGGAGCCCAAACTATTGAACTTGAACGCGCCGCAAAGCTCCTCGGGGTCTCAGTCAATGCACTTGTTCGGCGGATCAAGCGCGGAGACCTACCCGAGGCAGAGCACGCGGCCGAATCGGCGGATGACCTCTGGGTCGTTCCACGGGCCGCGCTCGGCCCGATCGCCGAGCGGGAGGGTTGGATCATCGATCTCCGAGAGACTGATGCAACACAGACAGCGACGAATATCACCATGACAACACCTGCCACTGAGTCCTCGACCGATTCAGCGACGGCCATCGACCTTCGTTCGGACGAGTCAACGATGCTGGACGACACTCTTGAGACCAACACCGCGGAGATCAGCACCGCGGAGTCTGACGACATCTTCCTGGATCAGGACGATTCGATGAGTTCATCAGCAACGCGCGACGACGGTCTCGAGCAGTTACTCGAACGTCTGTTGACGATGAACACCGAGCTCACGGACGCCGTCGTCGCGAAAGAGATCGCACTCAAGACCGTCGAGGTCCAGGGACAGCGACTCGAAACGGCGGACACCAAAATCAGTGAGCTGCACTTGGTGATCGAGAAGCAAGAGGCAGAAAAGTCCCGGGTCATCGAAGACCTCAATCAGGCCACGATTGGCTTGAACGTGGCCGAAGCGCTCGCAGAAGAGCGAGCGATTCAGATCGACGAGCTTCACGAGGAACTCGACCAACAACGGGGTCGGCACGGCGAAGAGCTCGATCGTCATCGGGCACAAACTGCTGAGCTCCGACGCCGCCTCGAAAGCACCTCCCAGGCCATGGGCTGGTGGTCCAAGCGGCGGCTCAAAGACCGCACGTAATGGACGGTGCCCCCTCCGATGCACGAAGCTGCATCAATGGGACCCCACGCTGACGTCCATCCATTCACGATCGACGTTGCGGATGAAGTCCTCGACGATCTGAACGCCCGTTTGTCCGCCACCCGGTGGCCGGAGAACGAACTCGTGAACGACTGGAGCCAGGGCACTCCCCTCGCATGGCTACGCGAGGTCTGCGACACCTGGGCAAACGACTATGACTGGCGGGCTCGAGAAGCCGCCTTGAATCGGTTCGACCATTTCACGACAGAGATTGACGGACTCGACATCCACTTCGTCCATCAGCGCTCCCCGCACGAAACCGCGACTCCGATTCTCATCACGCACGGGTGGCCAGGCTCCATCGTCGAGTTCCACAAGATCATCGAGCCGCTCACCGACCCAACCAACCATGGTGGATCGCCCGCAGATGCCTTCCATGTGATCTGCCCCTCGCTGCCCGGCTTTGGGTTCTCCGGCAAACCGACCACGCCCGGCTGGGGTGTCGAAAAGATCGCGGCAACCTGGAAAGAGCTGATGGCTCGGTTGGGTTATGAGTCCTATTTGGCGCAGGGTGGCGACTGGGGTTCGGGCGTGACGAGCTCGATCGGCTGGCAGGACCCCGACCATTGCAAGGGCATTCACATCACACTCGCCATGGGAACCGCACCCGCCCTCAGCGACGAACCCACCGCGGAAGAAGAACGTGCTCTGTCTGGAGCGAACTACTACCGCAAGTGGGATTCTGGCTACTCGACCCAACAAAAAACTCGACCACAAACGATCGGATACGGACTGGTCGATTCCCCTGCGGCTCTCGCCGGTTGGATTCTGGAGAAGTTCTGGGCTTGGACTGACTGTGATGGCCACCCGGAGAACGTGCTGTCTCGAGAAGAGCTTCTCGACAACTTGATGCTCTACTGGGTTACCGCAACTGGGGCATCCTCGGCCCGCATTTACTGGGAAAGCTTCGGTTCGATCAAAACCGAACCGATCCTCGTGCCAACCGGCGTGACCGTGCACCCCAAGGAAATCGTGACCCCGGTCCGGCATTGGATGGAACCTGGCTACCCGAACATCACGTATTGGAACGAGCAGGACAAGGGTGGCCACTTCGCTGCCTTCGAACAACCGGACATGTTCGTCGAGGACATTCGAGCCTGGGCCGCGTCACTTTCGTGAGAACGACAACCACCACGGCCACCCTCGCCGCTCCGAGTCCTCGAGAACAAGGAGTCGACTCTGCCCGAGGTTGGCAAGTCGTGGGTGCCTGTTTTCTGTCGACGTTCACTGCGTTCGGAGTGGCCTACAGCTTCGGCGCATTCTTTCGCCCGATGGCCGACGAGTTCGGGAGCGAGCGCGGCGAGACGGCGTTCTTCTTCGCAATTACGACGTTCCTCTATTTCTTGCTCGGCATGTTCAGCGGACGAATCGCCGACCGGGTTGGCCCTCGCCGGGTCTTGATCTTTGGTGCAGTCGTGATGAGTGCCGGTCTGCTGCTCACTTCGCAGGTCAACGCCTTGTGGATTGGCTATCTGACCTATGGCCTCGGAGTGGGAATTGGCGTCGCCTGTGCCTATGTCCCGATGGTTGCTGCAGTCGGAGGCTGGTTCGAGGCGAAGAGGACTGCTGCCCTTGGTGTCTCGGTGGCCGGGATCGGTGTTGGCACGCTTGTTGTTGCCCCTCTCGCCGAGCAACTCGTTGATCGCTATGGCTGGCGGGACACCTACGTCATCTACGCAGTAGCCAGCGCGGTGCTGTTGAGCCTTGCTGCGATCGGCGCCCACCGTCCACCCGTCTCAAACGCGGGTGCGGGATCTGGCCCGCCCCTGAGGGAACTCGCCCGGTCGTCGTCATTTCAGATCTTGTACCTCAGCACGATTGCGATCTCCACCGCGCTGTTCATCCCGTTCGTCTTCATGGAGGACTACATGACTACCCGCGGCATCGAGGGATCGCCTGGCCTCATCGTCGGGATCATCGGATTCTCATCAGTGGCTGGCCGTCTTGGGATGGGCGCCCTCGCTGCGTACACCTCGGTGCTGCGTCTCTACCTGGCTTCGTTCCTTGTCCTCGGGCTGAGCTTCGGCATTTGGCTTGCGGCAGGGAGCAACTATCAACTACTCGTCGTCTTCGCCGTCGTGCTCGGCATTGCCTATGGCGGGTTCATTGCCTTGGCACCGGCGGTCACGGCTCAGATTTTCGGTCCGGTCGGCCTCGGCGGTGTGCTTGGCACGCTTTACACCGGGGCTGGAGTCGGGGGTCTCATCGGCCCACCCTTAATGGGTGCCATCATTGACAACTCGGGATACACAACGACGCTCTGGACTGCACTTGGTTGCGGCCTAGTTGCGTTCCTGTTGTTGACTCCCCTTGGGAGAAGGAGGGCTCCATCATGAACATGACATCACTGGCCTCATCGCAGGTCTCGAACAACGACATAGCTCGATACACACGTCGGGCGCGTTGCGTCGTTGCCACGCTCGCACTTGGGTTCGCGGCAACGGGTTGCTCGCTCCTCGGCGGCGAAGAAACGACTGCTGCCCCTGCGGCTCCCGTGAGCACAGGGTCGGTCGACCAGCTTTGCGCAACCTTCGCCCAGTGGGCGCAACCGTTGGCCGATGCCGGCGGAGCAGGATTGACCGAACTTGCCTCGGCCAAGGTTGGCTACCTCGAAGCCGCCCTGGTCGCTGCTCCGGCAGACTGGGCGGACAACATTGCCATCATTCTCCCGGCCTGGCAGACCCTCGTCGAGGTCATCGTTGCAGCCGAAGGCGATGCGTCGAAAATCGACTTCGACAAGTTCCGCACCGACTTCGCTGATGCGACGGCGAATGACGCTGCACTCGATGCCTTCGTCAGTTCTCGCTGCGTCTCGAGCTGAGGTTGTCTACCGGCTGAGCCAACCTCAAAGTGGGTTGCCCCGTGGCGAATGTCCCGAAAACGATCGATGGTCCGACTCCCAAATTGCCGCCCGGGAGTCGAACCATAGATTTGAGGCCTTCTTCAGTCGCCCGCAGTGCGCATGGAGGGACAGTTGCACTGCGTTCTGAAGAGCGTCAGTTATTGACTTTGACAGACGCCGACCGAACTGCGCGGATCTTCCCCTCATGTTGGGGGGTCGCGGTCAGGTTCTTTGGCGTATTGGGCCGGAATCTCGGAAAATGTGTCCTCTGATCTACGACGTAAGGTCGGGCCGACTACATTGAAGGTGTTCGTTGGTGGGGGGCATTCCCTCCGCTCCTCGCCAGCGAACTCTTCATCCTTTTCGGCTCTGCTCCCCTCACGGGTTGATGTCTGTTGCTACCAACTGACATGAAGCGCTCCGACACCACATCGTTACCACCTAGAACTCTCCAGCCGCGGTAGTCTCTTGGCTGCGAGTTTGGAACCACCGACGTTTCCAGAACCCCGTACCAAGTGCGAGAAGTTCCGTCGGCATCCTCACGGATCGCCAAGCCGTTTCGAGGAGAAGCAAGTTGACATACGTCCCAGGTGGAATTCGGTCCGCGTTGAGCGGAGACGATGAACAACGACGAACGAAGATTGTGGCGACGATCGGTCCCGCTTCTGATGATCCAGGCTCACTCAAGTCACTGATCAACGCGGGCATGGACGTTGCTCGTATTGGGCTCGCTCACGGCACGCTCGACGAACACCTCGAAAAGTACAAGCGCATTCGCGAAGCGGCCAAGGCACTCGATGCCAACGTCGGCATCCTCGCTGACCTCCCCGGACCAAAGGTTCGCTGCGCCCCGTTCCCCGAAGGCGGGATCATGTTCGAAGACGGCGATTCCGTCGACTTTGTTGCTGGTGAAGATTCCAGCAGCCGAACAGTGATCTCCACTGACTACGAATATCTCGTTGCAGACGTCGAAGTCGGCGATCGGCTGGCTCTCGGCGATGGCAACATCGCCTTCACGGTTGAAGACAAGACGACCGACAAGCTCAAGGCTCGCGTGATCCGAGGTGCTCGGGTCCAAGGACGTCCAGGGCTTCAGGTTCCGTCAGATCGCCTTCGGATCACTTCTCCGACGAGCGAAGATCTTCGCTTCGCCGATGCGTTCATTCAGAACGGCGTCGACATGCTGGCCATCTCGTTCGTGCGAAGCGGCCACGACGTGCGCTCACTCGGTGTTGAGCCGGCGCCACGAGGTCCACTTGTCGTTGCCAAGATCGAAACCGAGGCGGCCGTCGACAACCTCGAAGGCATTATTTCAGCCTCGGGAGCGGTGATGGTTGCCCGAGGCGACCTCGGGGTCGACTATCCGCTTTCTGAGCTTCCTCATCTTCAGAAGTTCATCATCCAGCGCTGTATCGCCCGCGGCTTGCCCGTGATCACGGCCACTCAGATGCTCGAGTCGATGGTCTATGCGCCAACGCCCACACGGGCCGAGGCATCCGACGTTGCCAATGCCGTGTTTGATGGCTCAAGCGCCGTGATGCTCTCCGGAGAGACCGCGATCGGTGTCGACCCCACCAATGCGGTGTCGACAATGGCAGAGATCTGCGCCAGAGCAGATCTGGAGTTTCCCCATGAAGACTGGGTCGCGAACATGAGCGCCGTTCGCGAGAGCGATGGCGACGTCGATGCGGGCGCACTCACCACAGACTCCATCACCATGGCCGCCCAGCGGATCGCCTTCCAGGTCGGCGCCCGAGCCATCTTGTGTCTGTCGCGAACCGGCTACACGGTTCGTTCGGTCAGTCGCTTCCGCCCTCAGGTTCCGATCATTGGATTCAGCCCTGACCTGCGCGCCGTTCGTCAGCTTTCGCTGAGCTGGGGATCCTCCGCAGTGAAGACACCCGACCGGGCCCATGCGGGCGAGATGATCTCCGATGCACTCGAATATGCGAAGTCACTTCCCTGGATGACCACCGGCGACCGAGTCGTTGTCATCTCCGGGAACTCGACCTCAACACGGGCCACCGACACGCTGCGCGTCATGTATTTGACCTGATTCGGCCACATCATGGGGTTAGGGAAACTACCCGTGGTCGTTCGGCACCCACAGTGAGATCATGGTCGGGTGAGGCGATGGCTTGGTGTGGCGGGAATAGCAGTGATGAGCGTGCTTGGAATCAGCGCGCCGAGTCAGGCGGCGGTGATGCGACCGCCAGCGGTGATTGTGCCGGCACAGGCGGCCAACGCCTCGACCTGCCCAGAGATGACCGATTCGGTCGACCGGCTCTATTCGGCCTACTTCCTGCGAGCACCCGACCAGACAGGCTTTCAGTTCTGGGTCGATGAGTTTGCAGCAGGCCGCTGGGACATGGAAGCCATGTCCAACTTCTTCGCCAGTTCCGACGAATTCGTCGCTCGCTATTCGACGCTAAGCAATGCCGAGTTCGTCGAGCTCGTGTATCGCAACGTTCTTGGTCGCCCCGCTGAGCCCAGTGGCTTCGACTTCTGGGTCGGTCGTCTCGACTCCGGAGAGTTCACTCGCGGCCGCGTGATGCTCTTGTTCTCCGAGAGCAAGGAATATGTCACGACCACCGGGACCGAGCCTCCGCTCGCTGGCTACTTCTCGTGGTATCCGGCTGGCACCGTGTGGACCTGCGCCACTGGCAGCTTCGCCACAGGCGCCGAACATCCTTTCGTCGACGTCTATGGCGTCAATCGCGGCGGCAACGCTGCAACATGGGAGGCCTGGCTGGTGGACGCTGCTGCCACTCGACAAGAGAACTTGCTCCGTCGCTCCCTCGGAGCGTCGAGCTTTGCCTACTTCTGGAGCGCGAATCTCCTCGATCCGGCACCAATCAAGCCAATCGTCGGTATTCAGGTCGTTGGGTCAAACGAGACGGTGACCATCGTGGTCCGCTCTCCGAACCCGCTTGCAGTTGATCGCGCCGACTGGAGCGCAATCGGGGGCTAATTCCATCCCCCAACGCAATCCCCCAG
>CALHCB010000098.1 GCA_937930695.1 uncultured Acidimicrobiales bacterium
AACTGATCTACTTCTTGATCATGTTGCTGGTCCTTAAGCTCTCGCTGAGCGCTTTCGGTCCCAACGACATCAGCAATGCGCTTGATGACCTCGTCGGCTTCATCCCGAAGATCATCGTCGCCGTTGCGATCATCATTGTCACCGGCCTGGTGGCCAACGCTGTCGGCGACATGATTCGTCCCGGCCTTGCCAACACCTCCTACGGTCCGCTTCTGAGCCGGGTCGCAGTCGGAGCCATCTGGATGATCGGTGTCTTCGCCGCTATCGACCAGATCGAGTTCGCTGAGGACATCGTTGACACGCTGTTCACCGCAATCATCGGATCCCTCTCCGCCATCATCATCCTCAAGTTTGGTGTCGGTGGAATCTGGGCAGCACGTGACCGCTTCTGGCCAAACGTGTACGACCGCATCTCAGGCTCGAACGACCCACAGGCCTGAGATCACGCACTCGGATATAGCCCTCAGCTATCCGAGCTCGGGACAGGGTTGGTCGGGCGATCCGACCCTGTCCCACTTTCTCCCTCAATCGAGGACTCTGAGTTCGGCGGAACTCAGATACCGCCCGGTCTGGACTCCCTCCCCAGACCGGGCATGTTCTCCGAAGGAAGTAGCTCCACCCAGCCGCTTTCATCGGAACCGGTCTGGTCCGGACTCCCTCCCCGGACCAGGCCATATATCTTGAGAGGCAAATCCCTCCGCCTCTCAAGCAAACAAGAAGAGGACCGGTGGGCGATCCGGTCCTCTTCTTCCGTTTTCTGGGCTTCCTCGCTCGTGTCGAGCAGTGGGGCAGCGATGACGTCTGGGTCAGAGCCCAGCAGCGTCGAGCGCCTCTTCCACCGCATCGAAGAGGCGAGCCGTGCAGCTGGCCATTTCGACGGGCGGAGAGATCTCCTCGACGATTCGGCTGGCGATTGCGGCGAAGACCTTGGCCGCTGACCCGTTGCCCAACGCGGCAGGTTCGCCGTTGTCGCCACCGGTCGAGACCGCTGGTTCGATCGGGATCGAGCCAATCAGTGGCACACCCGCCATGGTCGCCAGCTCCTGGCCACCTCCGGAACCGAATAGTTCGTAGCGCGTGCCTTCTTCGTTGATGAAGACCGACATGTTCTCGATGACTCCAGCGACGCGAACGTGTGACTTACGAGCCATCGAGACCGCTCGAGCGGCAACCTTTTGTGCCCCGGTTGCGGGGGTGGTGACCACGATCATCTCAGCCCGCGGCAACATTCTGGCCAGCCCCATCGCAACGTCGCCCGTCCCCGGCGGCATGTCGATGAGGACGTAGTCGAGGTCGTCAGCCCACGACACGTCTTCAAGAAAGTGCTGGACGGCTCGGTTGAGCATGAGGCCTCGCCACAGGAGTGCGGATTCTTCACCGTCAACGAGGAATCCCATGGAGATGACGTCGATCCGTCCCTCACCGATCGGAAGGCTGTGGGGAGTCATCTTTGCGCTGTCGCCGTCGGCGTTCGCTTCGAGCCGACCATCGAGGCCGAGCATCCGCGGGATCGAAAAGCCCCAGATATCCGCATCGATCAGGCCAACGGCATATCCAGCGTCGGCGAGTGCGGCCGCGAGATTCACGGTGACCGATGACTTGCCCACGCCGCCTTTGCCGGACGCGATCGCCAGGACTCGTGCGGTTGCCGGAATCGCGTTCGGCCCGGCGTTCTCGGCGGCAACCTGGCGAGCCCTGCTCATCGTGGCTGCTTTCTCGACGTCGGTGAGTTCGGTCCAGTCGATCTTCACCTTCGTGACGCCCGGAAACGACTTGATACGCGCCGTCGCATCCTTCTTGATCTGTGATCGGAGCGGACAACCCATCGTGGTGAGTGCGATTTTGATGGTGACAACGCCCTCGTCAGCGATGCTGGCGCCCTTCGCCATACCGAGATCGACGATGTCGCTCCCGAGTTCTGGATCAATGACGCCGCGCAGGACTTCCATCACATCTTCCGAACTTGGGAGATCGAGGCCGCTACGTGACGGTTCCTGAGTCATGTTTCCATCCTAGGCAGGCCGGGAATGCTCAGGAACAGCAGGACGTTGTAGGGTGGTGTACGCAAGGAGGTCCATTGTGATTGCACTCACCGATTCCGCTTCGGACAAGGTCAAGGAACTACTCACCCAAGAGGGCGACGAGGCGCTAGCGCTTCGCGTTGCCGTGCGACCCGGCGGTTGCTCGGGTTTCAGTTACGAAATGTTTTTCGATGCCGAGCGTGCATCCGATGACATCACCGAGAAGTTTGCAGAAGGCGTTGCAGTGGTCGTTGACCCGACGAGCGCCCAGCTGCTTACCGGTGCGACCCTCGACTACAAAGATGGCCTTTCGCAGGCCGGATTCTCGATCGACAACCCGAATGCGCAGCGAACCTGCGGCTGCGGTCAGTCGTTCTCTTAAGTCTCAGACACGTTCGTGAGGCTGGGTCGGATCTCGATCCGGCCAAGTTCTTCGATGTGACCCGTTGGCCCAGCCGGCGGGTCACATCGCTTTTCGGTGATCGGCAATTCGGTGGCCGAGCGCTAGAGAACCGCAGCGAGCGCTTGACGAAGTTCGTCGGCGTCAAAGACGTTGTCGATTCTGTCTACGACGATGCCGCTTCCATTTACGATGAACAGTGCGGGCTCAAAATCCAGCCCGAGTTCGGCCATCGACGGCGCCGGGGTGATCTCCGGGTCGAGCAAGTTGAAGTTGATCGCAGCACCGTTGGCGTAGACCTCGATGTGAACGGCGGCCAGCGATGGAAACTCTGGTGCGACGTTGATCAACGTTTCCAAGACAGGTCCGCAATACGCCGTCGCACAAAGTAATGGCGTGGAGACCAGTACGGCGGTCGGGGTTTGGTCAGCGAGCACGTCAGCGACGGTGCGTTCATGGAATGCACATGGCTCCGGCAAACGTGAGCAAATGGGATCGACTCCGGCTGGGTCGATGGCCGTTGGCGTTTGGAGCGAGGGAAACGGCTCTCCGGGAAGGAGCACGGTGGTTTCCGCTGGGTCGAAGGCTTGAATCGGGAGTCCAACTCGTTGGTCGCCGATCGTCACTTCGAGGTCGTAGATCCCCGGTTCGGGGAGCGTTGTACGCAGTGCGTAGTAGCGCAGGATGTCGGCATGTTCGTGGGCCTCGTTCTCCACACCGGGGGCGTGATCGTGCTCGACAAGTCGACCGTTGAGTTCAACCTCATCAACAATGTCAGCTCCCGACATGACCCGAACCTGAACCTTGGCTCCAGTATCGGTCGCCGGAAGTCCATCGTCGATGAGACCAAACGGCAGTCGCTGTGGCCGCCCTGCGACAATGACGCGAGATGGGCTGAAGAGCGAGACGATTTGTGGCGCCGCCGGGACATCACCGCTCGAGCAAGCTGGGAGACCGATCGCCAATACACCAGCGGCACCGGTCGCGCTTGTTCGCAGGAACCATCGTCGATCAAACCTCTTCGACACCGCTGTTCTCCTCGAGATGATCCGGCTCTACGGGTATGTGTCGACCGTATCCTCGAGAGGTGAATGATGGTGAGCGGGTCCTGTCGCTGGTGGTCGATGGAGAGGAGATCGACGTTCCAGATCGTGGCGACACGCTCCTGGGGCTGTTACGCGACCAGCTCGGTAAGACCGGCCCGAAGGATGGCTGTAGCCCGCAGGGCCAGTGCGGGTGTTGCACGGTTCTCGTCGATGGTCAGCCACGCGTTGCGTGTGTAACGCCAGCCCGACGGGCGCACGGCAAGCACATCACGACGATCGACGGGCTTGATTCGGACCGGACAGAACGATGGACCTCAGCCTTTTGTGAGTCAGGGGGAAGTCAGTGCGGCTTCTGCACACCGGGGATCGTCGTGCGATTGGATGCACTCGAGGCGAAGCTTGATGACACGACCAGCGAGGTCGCCCACGACGCCGTCGACCAAGCGCTCCTCGCCCATCTGTGTCGATGCACGGGCTGGCAAACGATCCACGAAGCGTGGGACTACTTTGTTGGTGCTTCCTCGATAGCCACTGCCGATCGTGACCTGGCCGCCGCTGGAATTCGGGCATCTCTTGAGGGAGGCGCCAATCAGTCTGTCTCACCTGCCGTCGCTCTCGGTCGAGGCGGATTCGCGGCCGATACGTCCCCCGAGAACTCGCTGGTCGCGGTGCAGGACGAAGCCGGAGATTGGGTCATCGGAGAGACTCTGAACGAGGCCCGTCAACGAGCTGGAAAGGTGCAGGGTCGGCGCACGACGGTTGACCACTCCTGGCCGCTCGACGTCCCGGAGGGCGACTGGGATGTGTCGCTGCAGACCACCTGGATTGAGCCCGCGTATCTCGAAACCGACGCGTCATGGTGCGTGCCAGGAGGACAGCCTTCGACGCCGCTTGCGAACGGCGGCGCGTTCGGTGCGAAGCACGCATCATCTCTACCGGCCGTTGCTCGTCGGCTGGCTGATCAGCATGACCGTCCGGTGCTCGCTCTTGCGAGCCGGGAAGACACGGTCCGGTCCGGACCGAAACGTCCGCCCGTCGCGGGAGGAGCCCGGGCCGATGGGACGGGTCACCTGCGTGTCGTTTCGACCCCCGGCATCGAGGCCGTCATCGCTTCGGTCGCCCCAGGCCTGACGATTGAGACCGTGGACGTACCAGGGCCGCCGACCTCGGCTTCCATCCGCGGCGCAGGATGGGTGGAAGCCGTAGTGCTGCTCGCTGGGGCGTCTGGGTCCTTCGAGGGCGTCACCTCGCCGGTCGGGGCACGTGCCAAGGCTGAAGTGCTCGAGGACGGGTCGCTGAAGGTCTGGGTTTCATGTGGCCGACCCCTCGATGTGATCACCCTCCGCTCCTATTGCATTGGGGCAGCCCACATGGCGTGGTCCTGGCTTCGATCCGAAGCCCTCACCGTCGATGTGGAAGGGGAGGTGCACGACCTCACCGTTCGCAGCTTCGGGGTTCTTCGAGCAGTCGATACTCCACGTATCGACGTAGTCATTGACTTGACCGACGATCGCGAACCAATGAACGGATCTGATGCGGTGTTTGCCGCAGTCGCGGCAGCTGGCTGGATCGCTCTCGGATGCAGAGAGAAGTGGCCGGTGAGCGCTGAGTCCTAGCGGCAGTGGGTCCGAACGGCAGGTCGCAGGGCCGCCCTCGTGACCTATCGTGGCCAGCGTTGAGTTTCATCGAACGAGGAGCCGCTCATGTCAAAACCCGTTGGCCCGTACACCCCGATCGTCCGTGTTGGGGATTGGCTCATTTCGTCTGGACAGATCGGCATCGCTGATGGCGCTGTCGTCGAGGGTGGTCTGGAACCTCAGCTTCGGCAAGCCCTTGCGAATCTCGCCGGGCTGCTCGAGAGCGAGGGCGCATCGATGAACGATGTGGTGAAGACGACGGTGTTCCTCACTGATATGGACGACTACGCCGAGATGAATCGCGTCTACATCGAACTCTTCGGCGACCATCGTCCCGCACGCTCCGCGGTGGCAGTCGCCGCGCTTCCTCTCGGTGCCCGCATCGAAGTTGAAGCCTCAGCCCACGTCGGCTGATAGTCAATCGCCAGCCGCTCTGCTACACACTGCATCATGGTTGCAGGCATCATCATGGTGGTCATTCTCGTCATCGTCATCCCGGTTGGGTTCTTGATGAGCACATCGATTGTCGCCGCAATCATCGGCCACCTCCTTCAGTCGAATGCTGATGCGGAGCACGAAGGCTCTGAGCTCATCGCAACATCTGATTGACGCTCAGGGAAGAAGCGTGCTTCGCCTGGCCAAAAACGCCGGGATGGGTTCGGGGCGGTGCAGGTGAAATCCCTGCACGAACCGACACGGTGTCCGACGCAGCCAATCAAGCTGTTCTTCCCGTTCGATTCCCTCAGCGACCGTTGCCATGCCGAGGTCGTCGACGAGGTGGGTGATGGCCTGCACGATCGTGACATCCACGGAGTTGTGGGGAATCTGCTCGAACAGTCGACGGTCGATCTTGACGTAGTCGACGGGAAAGTCGCGGAAGTAGCCGATGGAGGACGCTCCAGCGCCGAAGTCGTCGATAGCGATGCGGAACCCCGCACCACAGAGGTCTTCCAAACGAGCGGCCGTCTGTCCGATGCTGTCGACGAGGGCTTCCTCGACGAACTCGCAGACAACTTGGGCCGGTCGAATCCCAAACTCGCGGGTGAGGGAGCTGAGCGTTTCGAGGAGCTTCGGATCTCGGAGCTGCCGGGGAGTGATATTCACCGCAATCCGAGGTTCCTCGGGTGCTCGGAGCCAGTCGGACAAGCCGTCGAAGAGTTGGAAGAGGATCTGCTCGGTGATCGCCATCGCCAGACCTTTGTCGGTCGCAATGTCAAGGAAGGCACTCGGACCAAGACGTCCGCGGATTGGGTGCGCCCATCGAGCAAGCCCCTCGACCGCCGCAATTTTGCCCGTCCCGATTGCGTAGATGCTTTGCACATCGACGTCGAGTTCCCCGTTCTGCAATGCACCAATGAACTCTGTTTCGACGACCCGTCGGCGCTCGAAGCTTGCACGCAGACGATGGTCGTAGATGGCAAAGGTGTTGCGGCCGTCCCCCTTCGCGTCGTAGAGGGCGAGGTCGGCTTGTCGCATGAGTTCCGACGCGGTGGATCCACCCGGCTGGGATGGAGCAATTCCAATGGACGCGGTCACGTCGATCCGGTGACCGTCGATCTCGTATGGCTGGGAAAGCCGGGTCTGGAGACTCTCACCAATATGGGCCAGCGTGGATTCGTTTGAAGTTCCTTGGATGAGTACCACGAACTCGTCTCCACCGAGACGAGCGACGAAGTCACTTTCACGAGTATTGGCTCGCAAACGGTCGGCGACGATTTGCAGCAACGAATCGCCGACTGCATGCCCGAAGTTGTCGTTCACAGGCTTGAAACCATCGAGATCGACGAGAAGCAGCCCGTGCAGGTTGTTTTGACGAAGTGCTTCGGAGAGCGTCTCGGCAAAGACCGAACGGTTCGCTAGATCTGTCAGGTGGTCGCGAGTTGCTTGACGCTGCAATGCACTATGCAGCCTCCGTTCCTCGGTGACATCTCGGGCGACGAGAAAGTGGGTCGTTCCGTCTTCGTCGAGATGAACGGTCGAGTCCATTGTTCGGGGCGTCCCGAACAAGTCGATCTCGACGTCGACCTTGAGGGTCGGGTGTTCATTCGACAGATTGCGGAGTTGTTCAGCCAGGTCTGGATGGTCGGCGAAGCCTGGGAGGTCGATGAGCCGCGCCCCATGGGGATCCAGCTCTTCGAAGAGTTCGTCGAACGCTTGGTTGTGTTTCACGACTCGTTGGGTCTCGTCCAACATGGCGAGCGCGTCGCCTGCCAGCCCGAAGAGCGCTTCGGCGATGCGCAGATCGCGGCGCTGGCGGAGGTCGCCCGTGATGTTTCGCTCGATGGTGTAGAAGGACTGAGTTTCCTCATCCCATGAGGTAACGCCTTCGACCAGTATCTCCTGACCATCAGCACCGACTGCTCGCATCTGGAACGGAACCGGCCGTTCGGTCTCCTTCCATCGGTCGGGAATCGCGAGCAGCGTCGCGTGGCTCTCCGGTGGGAGGAAGTCATGCAGG
>CALHCB010000099.1 GCA_937930695.1 uncultured Acidimicrobiales bacterium
GTTAGTCCTCACAGGTTCGTCGAGTTGTGAGCGTCAGCGAACAACTCGGTTAGTGAGCGAAGCGAACGGCGGTTAGTCCTCACAGGTTCGTCGAGTTGTGAGCGTCAGCGAACAACTCGGTTAGTGAGCGAAGCGAACGGCGGTTAGTTCTCACAGGTTCGTCGAGTTGTGAGCGTCAGCGAACAACTCGGTTAGTGAGCGAAGCGAACGGCGGGAGCGTCAGCGAACAACTCGGTTAGTGAGCGAAGCGAACGGCAGTGACGCAGATTTCGACCAGCAATGCCGAACGTGCCATATGGGCTTCGACGCAGGCTCGTGCGGGAGCGTGACCTTCGGGGACCCAGGCGTTCCACACTTCGTTCATCGGAGCGAAATGGTTGTCGATGTCTCGTAGAAAAATGGTTGCGGACAGCAGATGTTCGCAATCGCTTCCTGCTTCGGCGAGGAGTGCATCGATTCGTTCGAGTGTGGAGGCGGTCTGTCCAGCAATGTCGGCTTCAGGGTCTGCAGCAACCTGTCCGGACAGATAGACGATGTCGTTGTTGATGACGATCCCGCTCGCTCGGGCGGAAACATGGTGGCGTTCAATGCTCATCTGAGGAGTCTTGCATTAGTCCGGGCCATCAAGATCGTTTGGTTGAGGAAAGGGTGTGCCGGAGGGTGTCGACGCTCGTGGGCAGAAGTCGTTTCGCGATCTTGGGTGCCGGTCTTACAGTTCCAAGTGTGCAGCCGCCGGTTCCCAAGAACGTTGTTGAGCTGTTGACCCGCCGCTTCGGTGATCTGACCGAGATCGGTGTCGGCGCGTGGTCAACGGCCTATCGATTTCGCTCCAATGATGAGGACCTTGTCGTTCGGGTAGGAAAGCACGTCGCGGACTTTCGAATCGACGAGGAGATCGCTGCACACGTCAGTCCGTCCCTTCCGATCCCGAAGGTGCTTGAAGTCGCACAGCTCGATGCTCCTCACGAGGATCTCTTCATCTGCGTCTCGACATACGCGCCTGGCCAGCCGCTCGAGACGGTCTCGAGTCACGAGTGGTCAACTTTGGTCCCTGTACTCGTCGACATGTTCGTGGCGATGCGCTCGATTCGGCCGGTTCCTGGTCATTCGACCCGGACCTGGGCGACCACGTTGCTCGACAGGGACGACGGAGATGGTCGGCTTGGCTCCTGGAGACGCAAACTCGAGTCGCAAGCCGCTCATTGTCGGGCGTTCGATCAATCGATCGACCGGTTGCAAGAACTCTGCGCTCTTCCGTCAGTCGCCAGCGCACCGCTGACGTTGCTGCATTGCGACCTCATCAACCGGAATGTGCACGTCGCGGGCGGGGCGATCACCGGAGTCTTCGACTGGGGCTGTCGGCGCTGGGGTGACTATCTGTATGAGCTGGCATGGTTCGAATTCTGGGCGCCGTGGTTTCCGAATCTCGACATCGGCCTATTGAGTAGTGAGCTCTCGAGGCGAAACGGTGAGGTTCCCGATCCGAGTCGGTTCGCTGCATGCATGCTCCACATCGGGGCGGATCATCTGGTCTACAGCGCCGCTACCGACAACGCGAGTGGGGGCAGCGAGGTGCTAGCTCGGATGGAGGATCTGAAGCTCATCTGAGGATCTCGCCGCCTCGGTATTTCTATGTGTCCAGCAGCTCGGCGATGTGTTTGGCCAAGTCGGAGAGCTGGCGACCGGCGAGCTGCCCGCCAGTGAACGTCTCGTCACGGGTGACCTCGGGACCGGCCCAGGGTGGGGGAGTGAAGGCATGGAGCTTGTGGCGATCGCGGAGATCTGCCTCCAACATGATCAGTCCATCCAAGTCTCCCGTGAATTCGTCGACTGCGCACGAAGAGTCTCCGACCGCCATGGTCCAGCGGGTTTTCGTTAGCCGACGCCCTGGCAGTGTGGACACGACGGCGAACTCGTCCGCATCCAGATACAGGCTGGTGTGTCGGATGGCCGTCGGATCGTGTTGTTCTTCTCGCCTCTTATGGCCCAACTTCCAACTTTCGGTTCCGTTTGACTCGGTGACGAGGCGCAGCCGGAGTCGTGTTCCGTCGACGTAGTGGTCGGTGATGTGGCGCGGCCTGCTGGCCTTGGCGGGGACCGATCGAAGGAGGAACCGCCGCTCGAATTCGCCCACCGAGTATTTCTCTTCCACTTTTGGGTCCTTCAGAGAAGTTGTCTAGCTGGCCATACCGGTTGCCTGTTGCAGATTGCCTATTCGCTCGTCGAGTTCAGCGAGGCTGCGGGCGAACAGTGGCACGATGACCTGATCGGCTCCTGCTCTTTCGTAGGCCTCGACCATGCCTGCGTCGGGACGCTGGCGGCCGGGTGAGACATACAAGGCAATGTCGTCGCGGGACCGGTCAGCATCGGCGAGATGTTGGTCGAGTTTGATCAGCCGCTCCGCAAACTCGGTCGGATCGAGATTGAACGCGTACCAACCATCGGCGAAGGCTGCGACTCGCCGCATCGCCGGGTTGCTCTCTCCGCCGACGAAAATCGGAGGGTGGGGGTTTTGCGCTGGCTTCGGATTGAAGTGCACGTCGGAGAACGAAACCGTTTCGCCGGAAAATGATGCCGGACTCTGCGTCCAAAGTTCCTTCATCGCTGCGATGTACTCGTTGCAACGAGCAGCTCGGGATGCGAAGTCCATCCCGAGTGCATCGAACTCTTCTTCGAGCCATCCGATACCGATGCCGAAGTCGAAACGGCCTTGGGACAGATAGTCGAGATCGGCAACCATTTTGGCGGTGTAGATCGGTTGACGTTGTGGCACGAGGCAGACGCCGGTCCCGAGTCGCAACGTCGTGGTGTGAGCGGCCACGAACGTGAGCGCCGTGAACGGATCGAGGATCCCGTCGGGTTGACCTGGCACCTTGCCATCGTCGGAGTAGGGGTACTGCGATTCGTAGTCAGCAAGGAACACAACGTGTTCGGGAACCCAAAGCGCGGCGAAGCCCGCGGCCTCGACTCGTGTTGCGGTGCCGATGATCTGCTCGACCGGTGTGTGATGAGAGAACGCAACTGCGACGCCAATGTCCATCCAGCAAAACTAGCGTTGCTCCCTCAGTGCCTTCAGCTGCTTGGAGAGATCGCAGTCGCTCAGCCCCAACTGTTCTCACAGCTAGCTGAACTCCAACGACCATGGCGAGCCCTGTGAGGAAGCTTGACTGGGGGCAACTTGCCAATCTGGCAAGTGAAAGTTTGTCGGGCATCGTGTCACGTTCCTCGATTGGTTCTCGTCGATAGATCATGAACAACGAATCACCGAGCTCATCAATCTCAGACGTCGTGGTTATCGGCGGCGGCCTTGCAGGTCTCGCAACATCGCTCTTCGTAGCGCGAGCTGGGAGAACCGTCACGTTGATGGAGCGCAGCGGCCGGCTCGGCGGACTGGCGGTGACCGACGATCGCGAAGGCTTTCTGTTCAACCAGGGCCCGCACGCCCTGTACCGGGGAGGCCCGGCCGAAGCAGTGCTCGGTGAACTGGGGATCAAGGTGGATGGGGGAGTGCCGCCGGCCAAGGGTCGAGTCGTCATCGGGGGGCGTTCCGAGATCGCACCAGCGGGTGCATTGACGTTGGCCAGAACGCGCGCCCTCGGAGCGAAAGACAAAGTGCAGGTCGCCGGCGTCCTGGCTCGTTTGCCGAAGATCGATGCCTCTGTTCTCGGATCCACCTCCGTGTCGGAGTGGGTGGGGGAGTCGGTCTCGGGAGCGCGAGCCCGAGCGTTGCTGCACGGGCTCTGCCGATTGGCGACGTATGTCAACGATCCTGATCGGTTGAGTGCCGAGGTCGCAGTTCGTCAGATGCAGCTAGCCCTGGGACCTGGTGTGTTCTATCTCCACGGCGGTTGGCAATCTTTGGTCGACCAGCTGATGCTCGCGCTGAAGTCCTTGCCGAACGTGACGATCGAAACCAGCTCGACGGTCGACGTTCTTCCGTCGAACTCAGCGGTGATTGTCGCGGCGGGTGGACCGACGCTCGCAAGCAAACTCCTCGGTCGGCCGTTCGATGTCGGGCCGCCGGCAGTCGTGAGCTGTTTGGATCTCGGACTACGGCGCCCCCCGGCTCATGACCTCGTCATCGGGGCGGACAATCCCTTCTATTTCTCGAATCATTCAGCGGTGGCCAACCTCGCGCCGCCCGGCCAGTTCCATGCCACCGTTGTTCAGTATCTGGGAGCTGATGACGAACCGGACGGCGACGCAATGGGCTCGTTCGCTGAGCACGCAGGAGTGCGGCAAGATGACGTCGTGGTTCGACGGCGATTGCATCACATGACGACGGTTTCGGCGATCGCAACCGCCGAGCTTGGCGGCCTCGCCGGCCGGCCCTCCGTGGAGGTCGACGGTCGCCAAGACGTCTTTGTTGCGGGCGACTGGGTTGGGTCAGAGGGTCACCTCGCCGACGCCTCGCTCGCGAGCGCAAAGACGGCTGCGTTGGCCGCACTGCGCTATCTCGACCGAGACGACTCTTCCTGTTCAACGTCACCGGCAGTCAGTGGAAGTCGTTGACGTCGACGAGTGATCTCTTCGAACAAGAGCGCACCAGGCTCACTGCGGTTGCCTATCGGATGCTTGGTTCACAACACGATGCGGACGACATCGTGCAAGACGCATGGTTCCGATTCGATCGACATGTTGGCCACATCGACAATCCCGCTGCGTGGCTGACCACCGTGGTGAGCCGGATGTCGATCGACCGGCTTCGGTCGGCGAGTGTTCGACGCGAGACGTATGTGGGTCCTTGGCTTGCTGAACCAACGCTCAACCAGAGCGGAAGCGGACAGCTTGGCTCTGAGCCTGCCGACGACGCTCCGCTCCTTGAAGATTCGGTGATCCTCGCTGAATCGCTGACGCTTGGGTTTTTGGCAGTTCTCGAGCGGTTGTCGCCGCTCGAGCGCGCTGTCTTCATCCTCCACGACGTCTTTGCGCTTCCCTTTGGTGAGGTTGCCGCAATCGTGGAGCGTTCCGAAGTTGCCGTTCGCCAGCTTGGCCGGAGGGCTCGTCAGCACCTTGAAGATGGACGTCCTCGATTCGAAGCAGAGACGCAAGACATCGCAATGCTGACCCAGCTCGCGCTCGCTGCGGCTGTGAACGGCGATCTGGAGACACTCCAGACGTATCTGGCTGAGGATGTCATGCATCTGTCCGACGGCGGGGCACACCACCGCGCCGCACGTGCACCGGTGCTCGGGCGCGATCGAGTTGCGCGGTTCTTCATCGGGCTGGCCAAACGCTTCGGGCCGGAGATGGCGTTTCATGACGTCCGAGCCAACGGCCAGGCTGCCATGTATGTGACCGTGGACGGTGCGCCCTACATGTTGCACGTCGCGAACTGGGTTGGTGGCGAGATGACCGGTTCGTTCGCGGTCCTCAATCCGGACAAGTTGAGGTCCTTTCACGAAGAATGGTTGCGTTCGGGCGGTCCCTCATCAACGAGCTAGCGACGGGCCGATAGGCTCGAAGCTGCATGTTCGACACACTGACCGACAAGTTCGACGGCATCTTCGGCCGCCTCCGCACCAAGGGCGTTCTCACTGAGGCTGACGTCGATGAAGCGCTGAAAGAGATTCGCGTTGCCCTCCTCGAGGCCGATGTCAATATCTCTGTCGTCAAGAGCCTCCGCAACCGCATCAAGGAGCGGGCGCTCGGGGAGGAAGTGCACAAGGCACTCAATCCCGCGCAGCAAGTCATCAAGATCGTCAACGAAGAGCTCACTGAGAGTCTCGGTGGCGAGACCATAACGATCACCTACAACGCCAAGCCGCCAACGGTTGTCCTCATGGCGGGTCTGCAGGGTTCGGGTAAGACCACAACGTCTGGCAAGTTGGCCAAGTGGTTCAAGAGTCAGGGCCGTAACCCGCTTCTCGTGGGTGCAGACCTTCAGCGCCCCGCCGCGGTTGAACAGCTCCGAACACTGGGTCGTCAAGTCGACGTGCCAGTGTTCTCCGAAGCCAGTGACCCTGTCACGGTGGCGGGCAAGGCCATCGAAGAAGCCCGAGCCACCGGTCGCGACGTCGTCATCGTTGACACCGCTGGCCGTCTCGCCATCGACGAAGAGCTGATGGAGCAGGTTCGGCACATTTCGCAAGCCGTGAATCCCGACTACTCCTTCCTCGTTGTCGATGCGATGACGGGTCAGGACGCCGTCAACGTCGCCGAGGCCTTCAACGAAAAGCTTGAGCTCGACGGTGTCATCCTCACCAAGCTCGACGGTGACGCTCGGGGTGGTGCGGCACTTTCGGTGAAGGAAGTTGTCGGCAAGCCGATCGCGTTCGCCGCAACCGGCGAGAAGCTCGACGAGTTCGAGTTGTTCCATCCCGATCGTATGGCCAGCCGGATTCTCGGCATGGGCGACATGCTTACGCTGATCGAGAAGGCTGAACAGACCTTCGAGCAAGACGAAGCCGAGGCCGCAGCGCAAGCGCTGATGGACGGAAGTTTCACGCTCGACGACTTCCTCGATCAGATGCAGCAGCTCAAGAAGATGGGTCCGCTCGGTGGTCTGGTCAAGATGCTGCCCGGTCTCCCCAAGGAGATGCGAGACGTCGAGGTTGACGATGGCGAATTGGCGCGCGTCGAAGCGATCATCAAGTCGATGACGACCGAGGAGCGGGCCAAACCTGAGTTGGTCGAAGCTTCCCGCCGCAACCGCATCGCGAAGGGTTCGGGTACCAATCCGAGCCAAGTCAGCATGCTCATCAAACAATTTTCTGAGATGCAGAAGATGATGAAGAAGATGGGTGGGATGGGCACCAAGAAGGCCCGGAAGCAGAAAAAGGGCAAGGGCAAAGGAAAGAAGGGCGGCGGTCGCGTCACCCCGAAGACCACGGCCCGGGTCACCGAAAAAGGCACGAAGACCCGAAAAGCCCCGCTGATGTTGCCGGGTCTTGACCGTCTCGATGACGATGATTTCGAAGAACTGGCGAATCAGTTGGACGAGCTTCGATAATCGAAGTCGATCTCCTGGTTGGTTGCCGCACTTGGGAAGGTAGCCTCAAGGGTCGCTTGACCTGCCCCTGCCACCATTGCACGGGCAATCCCGAAGTTCCTGAACAAAGAGAGTTGTCGTGGCAGTTCGTCTCCGTCTCATGCGGATGGGTAAGAAAAAGCAACCGGTCTACCGAGTCGTGGCAGCAGATGCCCGCTCACCGAGAGATGGCCGGTTCATTGAGGTCGTTGGGACCTACAACCCCCGTCTTGAGCCTTCAGTTATCAAGATCGACAACGCCAAGGCGGTGAAGTGGCTCCGTCAAGGAGCGCAACCGTCTGAGCGTGTCCAGAAGTTGCTTGAGATCTCCGGTGGATGGGAAGCCTTCAAGGCTGGCACCACCGTCGAAGAGCTCGAGGCTGCTGCTGCCAAGGAGGCGGCCGCTGCTGAGGCAACCGCAGAGGCAACCGCATGAGCGACGCTCTTGCGCCAACCGCCGAATCTGTCCTGCTGCACCTCTGCCAATCCGTCGTCGCATCGCCCGACGAGGTGTCGATCGAAGCATCTTCGGTTGGCGACGATGCTGTCCGGTTTGACGTAAGCGTCAACAAGGACGACATGGGCCGGGTCATTGGCCGACGCGGCCGTGTGGCTTCAGCCATTCGTACCGTTGTGGGCGCTGCTGGAGCCAAAGATGGCGTCAGCACTGAGGTCGAGTTCGTCGAGTGACCCTCGAGGTCGGTCGTATTTCGAAGTCCCATGGCCTCAAAGGCCAGGTGATCGTGAACTTCACAACTGATCGCACCGGTGAGCGCACTGCTCCCGGTGCGTTGTTGTATTCCGAGGACGATGTCTTCGAAGTTGTGCGGGCCGCGCCGCATAAGAAGCAGTGGTTGGTCACATTCAAGGGCATCACCACCCGCGAGGCCGCAGATGCGATCCAAGGACGGTCTCTTTGGGCAGACGAGATCGATGATCCAGATCTTGTCTTTGTGCATGAGTTGATCGGCAAGAAGCTGGTCGACCAGCACGGCATCGACCACGGTGAGATCTTGTCGTTGATCGACAATCCGGCATCAGATCTCATCGAACTTTCCGATGACCGGCTTGTTCCCCTGGTGTTCTACGTCGAAGACGACGACGAAACCGTGTGGGTCGACATCCCTGAGGGTCTGTTCGATCCAGCGGACTAGATCAGCAACGGTCGAGGCAGAACGCGTTCGGTTATCGAGCCGAAGTGGCGAGTTCCTCGAGTGCGGCGATCGCGTCATCGGCGCGATCGAGCGGCACCAGGATGTGATCGTGAAAGAAACCGGCGATCACGTTGGCGGGAATGTCGACCTTGGCCAATGCGGTGGATAGTGCCTGGGTCAGCCCGACTGCTTCCAACGCGCTGTGAACCTCCACGGTGAGCCAGACAGCCCGAAAGTCAATCGACCAGTCGCGCCGCTCAGCCTCGGCGATGGTGACGATCACTGTGGTGCCTTCACGTTCAGCAATGAGGGCTTCAATGCCGTCCCCGAGCCGAAGGCTCGCGGCCTCTGGCGCTGAATCCTGCAACGTGCAAACGGTGACCGGGTCGGGTCGACGGCTGATCCTCACGGTTGCCAACATCTTGGAAAGGTCCGTTTCGCCTGCCATGAAACGATTTTACGACGAGCCGCGCAAAGCAGACGCGTGCCCCAACAAGGCAAACGAAACAGAGCGTTCACCGGCTTGACGGCCCGAAGAAACACCCGATCGGTACGTTGCTGGTGGGTCCACCCGAGCGACTCGCAGTTTCGTCTCCCCTTTTCTGCCGTTGTTCAGGACCCAGATGACGCACAGGGCCCGGTCAATGCTGACCGGGCCCGATGTGTGTCGCCACGGTCCGTAGGCTGGGCGGGTGCGAGTCGACGTCTTTACGATCTTTCCCGAACTGATCTCGGGGTACGCGTCCGAGAGCATTCTCGGACGAGCACACACCTCAGGGCTTCTGGACGTTCGGCCGATCGACATCAGAAACTCGACGTCCGACGTGCATCGAACGGTTGATGACTCCCCCTTTGGTGGCGGAGCGGGAATGGTGATGAAGCCAGAGCCGATCTTCGATGCTGTCGAAGCGGCTGACCCACCACGGCCGCTGTTCTATCTCTCGCCGACTGGTCGCCGATTCGACCAGACCATGGCGAACGAACTCGCACAGCTCGATGGGTTCTCGTTGCTCTGTGGGCGGTACGAGGGCGTTGACGAACGAGTACGAACACATCTGGTAGACGCCGAGATTTCGATTGGGGATTTCGTTCTTGCCGGGGGTGAGCTTGCCGCGCTGATGGTGATCGAGGCCACGGCGCGACTGTTGCCGGGAGTGCTCGGCAACAACTCCTCACCGGACGATGAGTCGTTTGCGGATGGTCTACTCGAGTACCCGCACTACACCCGGCCAGCTTCGTATCGGGAATGGGACGTTCCCCGTGTTCTTCGTTCCGGTGATCACGCAAAGGTGGCCCGTTGGCGGTTGGCGCAGTCGCTGATTCGAACCAAAGAGAACCGGCCGGATCTGCTCGACGCCCGAGGCGGCATGTCCCCACAAGAACAAGCCCTCATCGACGAGTTCGATCTTGGTCCAGAAGGGACAACGTGATGGCTGACCCAATCGTTGAACGTCCAATGATGGAGGACTATGGCGTCACCGAAGATCTCGAGGGTCTGCTTCCGTGGAGTTGGGCGGTGGAACGCCTTATCGGGAGTCGGAATTACTGGCTGGTGACTGCGGATGGGTCGGGGCGGCCGCACTCGATGCCTGTGTGGGGAGCCTGGGACCCGATGGAGAATGAGTTCTGGTTTTCCTGTGCTCCAACTGCCCGCAAGGCCCGCAACATCAAGCAAAATGCGCACGTCGTGGTCACTGGACAAGACACCGTTGAGGTTGTTTCGGTCGAGGGACTTGCGGAGATCAAGGTCTCGGGTTCTGATCGTCAACGTGGTCTTGATGCAGTCGTCGCCAAGTACAGCGAGTCCGAGGGCATTCCACAGTTGCGAGAGTTCCTCGAGCCCATGCCCTTCCACCGAGTTCGGCCCGAACGTGCCTTCGGGTTGATCGAGAAGCCAGATCTCTTTTCGAGCTCCGCGACGAGGTGGCGTTTCACCTGACCCGCTCTAGCATGAAGTGCTTGCGCACTTGTGCGCCTCGTTTCTGCTGTTTCGTGCTTGTGGAACAGCCTGGTTGGTAGGACAACACGATGAACCTGACAGATCTCGTCGAGAAATCACAACTGCGCGATGACGTGCCTCATTTCGGACCTGGTGACAACGTCAAGGTCCACGTAAAGGTCGTCGAAGGCAACCGAGAGCGTGTCCAGGTCTTCCAGGGCACAGTGATCGCCATCCGCGGTTCCGGCGCAGGAGAGTCCTTCAAAGTCCGCAAGCTCAGCTTTGGCGTAGGCGTCGAGCGAACCTTCCCCATGCATTCCCCCATTATCGAGAAAATCGAAGTGGTGAACCGTGGTGATGTTCGACGAGCCAAGCTCTACTACCTCCGAGACCGGGTTGGTAAGGCCGCCAAGGTCAAGGAAAAGCGCGACATCTGAGTCATGCTCAGCCTGGCTACATCGTGATGCCGCTGAACGGCAAGCGATGAGTAGCGACGACCTCGAGCGGTACGAAGCCGAAATCGAGCTCGAGCTGTATCGGGAATACCGCGACGTCGCGACCATGTTCAAGTTTGTGGTTGAGACCGACCGCCGCTTCTATCTTGCGAACGCGGTACAACGCGTCTCGGAGCCTGGTGCTCCATTTATCGAGTACGAGCTGACCGACGCGTGGGTTTGGGACATGTATCGAAAGACACGGTTCCTGAACTCGGTCAGCCTGGCAAGCACACGCGGTATCACGGTCGAGGAGCTTCCCCCAGCTGACCTGTGAGTGGCACGGCTCGTCACATGGCACTCGGCGCAGCAGGCGAAGAGGCCGCGGCGCAGTGGTACCTGGCTCATGGCTATGAAATCCTCGACCGGAACTGGCGTGTTCGTCAGGGCGAGATCGACCTGATCTGCCGTCGAGGAACGACTGTTGTATTCGTCGAGGTCAAAACTCGATCTTCGACGCGCTTTGGATCAGGCGCTGCGGCCGTCACCTGGAAAAAGCAGCAGCGAATTCGTGAACTGGCCCGTCGATGGCTTGCCGCCTCGACAGACTTCTTCCCGCAGACTCGATTCGATGTTGTCGACGTGGACGGCCGAGGCAACGTTGTTGTGATCGAGGGGTGCTTTTAGTTACTCGAAGAGTGCTGGCACTCGGTCGCGAGGCCGACCGACAATCGCGGTGGACCCAGTCAAGATCACAGGACGCTGCAGCAGTCGTGCGTGCTTTTCGAGAATCCCGATGACAACCTCTGGGTCTTCGAGGGTCGACTCGTCGAAACCTTCTGCCAAGAACTTGTCCTTGAAGAACTTGTCCCGGCGAACCAGATCCCCTGGAGGGTCCTCGAGCTTGGCGATGATGGCCTCGAGGACTGCCCGGTCAGGCTTTTCTTTCATGTACAACACGACGTCGTGATCGACCTCGGCCTGCTGCAGCACATCCAGTGCTGCGACAGAAGTACTTCAATTGGGATTGTGGAACAGAGTGACATCAGCCATGGATTCAGCCTATCTGGGCCCTGCCCCTGGCCTCATGGAGCGTCGATCCCAACAGCCCCGGTGCCAATGTCGGCGCAAATCGACATCTGGCGGAACTGCCACGATGTGGCTGAGCCCCGGTCGGATGTCTTGGCCACATCCTGGACACAAGAATGACTTCGTGGTGTCGCCGGCCATGATGAACCGAACCTCGGTGTCCGGAGTGTCGGAAGGGTCGGGAAGCGATTTCTGTCCCACCCGCTTCGGTTTGCGGGGCTTGGGCTTTTTCCCCTTGGGACGCGGCGGAAGCCCATCGGGGAACTGAGCTGCTCGTCGTTCTTCGCGAGCCCGGTTGCGCTTGGGCATCAGGCACTCACAATCGAGACTGTCCTCACCCGAACAGGGCCCACCCGACGAGCGCGACAGAGGCAACGGATGCGGCGGCGACAAAGAAATAGTCGAACCGGGTTCGCTTGTAGCGTCGAGATGGATCAAAGCCCACGGACCCAGTATGGATGCACCAAGCCGCGACGCCGACCGGGGGACAGGGGTTGTGCGAGGTTGTCGGGTTCGAAGGGCCCAGAACTTCGCACGGAACAACGACTGGCCACGGCGGTGGCAGCTCCCCACCCGACGAGGGCAACCGCGGCCCCGGCAACTACATCGAGCGTGTAGTGGTTCGCGGTCAGCACCACAGCAAACATCATGGCGATCGGGCTCAAACGCCCGATGCCACGCAAGAACGGCCGGCTGGCGACGCGAAGAATCGCGAGACCCATCAAGAGGTTCCAACCGACATGAAGGCTTGGGAGCGCGGCGTACTTGTTCACAAGAGATGGCGGCTGGAGCACCCGATAGGAAGTCGACAGATCCGTCACGGTGTCGATCGGGACATCGGGCATTAGTGCTGCTTCAACGACGGCGTCGCCCAGAAGTCGTGGCGGAGCGACCGGATACGAGAGGAAGATGACCAACCCAATAGCGCCCGAAATGAACATTGCGTTGCGCAAGCGCAGGTACTCGGCGTACCGAGTGCGGTGGAGCCAGGTGAGGGTCGCAGCGATCGCTGGCCAATGTCCCCAGATGTAGATCCAGTTGAAGAAGGTCAATGCGATGCGGTTGTCGAGGATCCGGCGCTGAAGGTTCGACTCGAAATCGATCCCAAGAGTACGTTCGAGACGAAGGAGATCGAGTCCGTGTTCGATGGCCTCAGCCTCGGTCCCCTCGGTCATGCCCCGTACGCCGAAATACAGCAGGGCGGCACCGGCGATGAGCGCAGCTTGGATGCTGAATTCCGGCCATCCGCCGCGGTTGCGTCGCAGGCTGCGCGCTGTTGAGGGGGAAGTCGAATTGATCGGGCGTTGGCTCACTCCACAAGGGTCGGGCCGATGCCCAGACCTTGCTATGCGGGAAGACCCCGATGCGACCCTGAGGCACGACCAGGGGCGCTCGGGGTGATGGGGATCGGGCGGTCTGAGCGCAGTACGGTGCTGTCGATGGACTCGACCATGGAAACCCTGCTCGTTGATCGAGACGACAGCGGCGTCGTGACGCTCACGCTGAATCGTCCGGAGAAGAAGAACGCAGCAAATAGCGTCATGTGGGACGAACTCGGCGAGTTCTTCTCGACGCTCAAGCACGACACCGAGGCTCGAGTGCTGGTGATCACGGGGTCTGGTGACGGATTCTGTTCAGGCGCAGATCTTGGGGCGGGTGGCAAACCTCGCCATCAACTCGCGGCCATGCGCCAAATCCATGATGTGGCGATCGGTCTCCATCAGCTGCCGCAGCCAACCATTGCCAAGGTCAACGGTGTCGCTGCCGGTGCCGGGTGCAATCTGGCGCTGGGGTGCGATCTCATCGTGGCGGCGGAACGCGCTCGGTTCTCCGAAATTTTTGCCCAGCGTGGTTTGTCCGTTGACTTCGGTGGAACCTTCTTGCTCCCGCGTCTCGTTGGCCTGCACAAAGCAAAGGAGCTTGCGTTCTTCGCTGATGTGATCGACTCAGCCGAGGCCGAACGACTCGGAATCGTGAATCGGGTTGTTCCCGATGGTGAGCTCGATCACTTTGTCGGTGAGTGGGCCGCCCGTCTGGCTGCGGGGCCACCTATTGCGCTTGCACAGACAAAGGCCATGTTGAACAAGTCCATCTCGCCAGGAATGGATGAGGCTCTCGACCTCGAGGGGTGGGCCCAGACGGTCAACTTCGGGACCTCCGACACCAAGGAAGCGATCGCGGCGTTCATCGAAAAGCGCTCCCCGGAGTTCCGCGGTCGGTGAGAAGGTCTTGGACGAAGGCCTGGGCAGTGCCCGGACTGCTTGCTGTCGCAGTCACGCTCGGCGCCTGCGCCGGAGCTTCTGCACCGGAAGTCTTGGTGGATGATCCGCAGCTCGAGCAAGGCAGAGACATCTACGTACGCCAATGCTCGAGTTGTCATGGATCGACCGGCGGCGGCGGCCGGGGTTCCAAGTTGGACGAGGGGCGAGTTATCCGAGACTTCCCAGATATTGATTCTCAGATCGAGTTGGTAACGGCCGGACGCAATTCCATGCCGAGCTTCAGCGGCAAGTTGACGACGGACGAAATCGTCGCAGTCGTTCGCTACACCAGAGAGGTACTCTCGTAGGGCAACAGACTCTCGATCGAGAGTGGGCCCGAGTTGCTGATCGCGGCGAGCAACGCAGGTTCGATCGGCCCGGTGTAGTCCGACAATCTGGGCGCAGGGCGCTCGAGATCGGTGAAGTCGGCTCCATTCCAGAACCGTTCGACATCGGTGTCATTCGGGTCGAGGTACCAACCGGGGAAACGAGGCGGATCGATGGGAGACAGAAGCGGCATGCCCGTTCTTACGGCAGCCGAACAGGTCTGACTTGATGCGTTGGGTGACATCGCCCACGTCGGTCTACGGTGCCGTGCGCCGGCCCAAGCAAGGGTCCTTCAGGCCACTCGAAGGAGAAGTTCAATGGACGTCCGCACGCTGATGCGTCGCTCTGCCACGTTCCACGCGGAGCACACCGCTGTCATCGAGTCCAACCGGCGGCTGACCTACGCCGAGGCGTGGACTCGCGGGCTTCGAATGGCGAATGCTTTGCTCGAACTTGGACTGGAGCCAGGTGACCGAGTTGGTGTGCTGGAGGACAACACGTTGGAATCCGTCGACTTCTTCGCGGGGACGGCCGCAGCGAACCTCGTGCGCGTGCCGCTGTATCCACGCAATAGTCCAGAAGCGCACCAGCACATGCTCGACCACACCGGTTGTCGAGCGGTGGTCGTGAGCGCCTCTCATGCTGAAGCGATCGAGGGCATGGTCGACCAGGTCGACTCGCTCGAACACATCATCGTTCGTGATGAGGGATACGAGTCATGGCTTGCTGGCTTTTCGGACGCAGACCCGGACCCTGTCGTCAATGCAGATGATTGGTTCATCATCCGCCATACCGGCGGCACAACGGGCAAGTCCAAAGGCGTTGGGTATACCCACAAGACATGGCTCGATGCTGGCCGCGACTGGTTCTACAACTTTCCACCGGTCGACATCGGAGATGTCTGCCAGCACGTAGGTCCGATCTCGCACGGTTCGGGGTACCTCTTCACACCGATTTGGCTCTCGGGCGGGACCAACCTCCTCGTTCCAAACTTCGATCCGGTCGAGGTCGTCGAGACGATGGAGCGAGAGAACGTGGCCTACGGGTTCCTCGTGCCCGCGATGTTGAACATGCTGGCTCGAGAAGAAACTGTTCGGTCACGGGATTGGTCGGGCCTCAAAGCGCTGCAGATTGGTGGAGCGCCGATCGCTGATGACACCGCATTGATGGCGCGGGAGGTATTCGGCGAAGTGCTGTATCAGGGATATGGGCAAACCGAGGCGGTCCCGATCACGATGATGGGACCTCGGGAATGGTTCTCGACCGTTGAAGGCTCCGAACCCCTTCGTTCCGCCGGCCGGCCCCTTCCATTCGGCGACTTGGAGATCGTGGATCCGGAGACGGCAGCGCCGCTCCCTATCGGATCTGAAGGCGAGATCGCTATTCGATGCGACGGCCAGATGTTCGGTTTCTGGAACGATCCGGGGGCGACCGCAGAGCGAATGCATGATGGTTGGGTGCTCACCGGAGATATTGGACGACTCGATGCGAACGGGTACCTCTATGTGCTTGATCGCAAGGACGACATGATCATCTCGGGCGGCTTCAACATTTGGCCCGCCGAATTGGAGAACGTCATCAGCAGTCATCCCGACGTTGTCGAGGCGGCCGTGTTCGGCGTGCCGAGCGAGCGCTGGGGTGAGTCGCCGTACGCGGTGGTGACGGTGACCGAAGGTGCCTCGGTGACGAGTGAGGCGCTCATCGAACTCTGTGCCGAGCAACTCGGCTCGTACAAGAAGCCAGCTGGAGTGGAGTTGACGACAGACGAATTGCCGAAGTCGCCCGTCGGGAAACTCGCTCGAAAGTCCCTGCGGGAACCACACTGGGTGGGCCGCGACCGCAGAGTGTCCGGCAACTGAGGGTCGTTCGACCCAGGCCTGAGTCGCTTTCCCTATTCAGTGAGCAGAGGTTCCCATCGACACCCCCCTGTTTTGTGTGGTGATGTCTGAGATGTGCTGATGCTTTGGGTTGCGATTCATGTAATCGGGTTGGTCGTTGCGGGTTCAATTTACGCCCGGCGACGACTTGACGATCGCAATAGATACGACGCTCGACGGAATCAGTTGGGCGCCAGCAACGAACCTCTTGATGTGGCGACCTTCCTGGAGTTGCTGCGTCCGCAGTAGGCGCTCAGAGCAGAGTGGCGGGCCATCGGTGCTCAGGGCAGATTCGCCAGAGCGTCCAAGGTAGGCAACCAACGTCGGTTTCCTCCGCGCTCGGGAATCCTCAGCCGAGGTTCCAAATCAGCGGATAGCGTTTCAGTTCTCGGTGGCTCACGCCCCCTTTCGTTTCTTATTCGAAAGGTGCGGGCATGCTCGCCATCGTCAACTCGGCTGTCGTCGAGGGAGTGTTCGGTCGGCCGGTTTCGGTCGAGGTCCATGTTTCCAATGGGCTTCCAGGTTTTACGGTCGTTGGCTTGCCCGACGCGTCGTGTCGGGAAGCCCGCGACCGAGTTCGGGCCGCCCTGCTCTCCAGTGGATTGAAGTGGCCCGATCAACGGGTCACCGTCAATCTGGCTCCTTCGAGCATCAAAAAGCATGGTGCCGGGCTCGATCTGCCGATCGCCCTGGGCCTCTTGATCGCGTCAGGTCAGATCGAGCCCGAAGTGCTCCTCGACATCGGGGCGGCGGGGGAGCTTGGGCTCGACGGGTCGATTCGGCCGGTTGCAGGCCTCATCAGCATTGCTGATGCCACGGTCGGCAAGGAGCTCATTGTTCCAATTCAGGGCTCTGCCGAAGCCGCTGTTGCCCGACCAGGGGCAGTGCGAGCGGCTGGCTCACTTCGGGAGGTGGTGGATTGGCTCGTGGGCCAGGGTTTGCGGCCGTCGTTCACCGAGCCGCCGTCTGCCAGCTCACCAGGTGCGTGTGACGTCCGCGGTCCCGACATGGCGGATGTCCGGGGGCAACCGTTGGCTCGCTACGCCCTGGAGCTCGCGGCGGCAGGCGGCCATCACATGCTCATGGTCGGCCCACCGGGAGGTGGTAAGACCATGCTGGCGACGCGGTTGGCTGGGCTGCTGCCAGATCTCGACGCGGATGATGCGCTGCTCTGTACTCGGATTCATTCGGTGGCCGGTCTAAAAACGCCATCGGACGGCCTGGTTCGGCGGCCGCCCTTTCGGTCGCCGCACCACGGAGCCTCCGCGGTTGCCATGATCGGCGGTGGCTCGACCACTATTCGTCCCGGCGAAGTGTCCGCATCTCACTCTGGCGTGTTGTTTCTCGATGAGCTGGGAGAGTTCCCGGTGGCGGTGCTCGAGTCGCTGCGTCAACCCTTGGAAGAGGGCGTCGTGCGAGTCAGTCGGGCGTCCGTGTCGGCCACGCTTCCTGCTCGGTTCCAGCTGATCGGCTCGATGAACCCATGTCCGTGTGGGGAAGGAGGTGGCGACGATGGACGGTGCCGGTGTTCGGCAGTCGCAATCGCACGGTACGGACGGCGTCTTTCCGCTCCGCTTCTGGATCGGTTCGATCTGCGAATTGATGTCACGCCACCTGATTCGTCGTTGCTGCTCACCGGACCTCGAGAAGAGTCGAGTGCCGAGGTCAGAGTGCGAGTTGCGGCTGCTCGAGGGCTTGCCCGCGCTCGAGGTTTCCGGACCAACGCTGAAATGCCAGCCGACGTGCTTGATGAGTTTGCTCCGCTCGATGCGGGGGCTGAGCGTGTGCTCGAGCGAGCGCTGCAAAAGGGCGAACTCACGGGGCGTGGCCTGCGGAGGGTCCGAACCGTCGCGAGAACCATTGCTGACCTGGAAGATGGACGCCTCACGATCGATCGTGAGGCGATCGCTCGTGCGTTGTCATTGCGATCTCGTCCGCTCCTTGGGATTCGAGGTGCAGCATGAACGCACAGAAGCTCGCGTTGGTACAGCTGCTTTCCCTCCCGGCTATGGGCCCGGCGAGGCTCGCAGCAGTGCTCGAGACCGGCTCAGCGAGAGAGATTCTGGGCGATCTGCGCGCCGGAAAGCTCTCGCCAGAAGCCACTAGGCAACGAGGTGTGAGTGCCGCGGTCCTCGATGGCTGGATTCTAGAAAGTCGACGTCAAAACGATGCTGAGACAGTGGACAGGTATGGCAATGCCGACGTCGCCGTGTTGGCGCCGGGCGACCCGTGGTGGCCGTTTGCGGAAGATCCGGAGCCGCCTCCGCTGATCTTTTGTCGTGGTAATACCGAGTTGCTTGTCGGGGGCGTGGCAGTGGGAATTGTGGGGACACGACGCTGCACCTCCCTCGGTCGTCGGGTTGCCCACGAGCTCGGCATCACCCTGGCGACACGTGGCGTCAAGGTTGTGAGCGGCCTTGCCCTCGGCATCGACGGTGCCGCACACCACGGTGCACTCGACTCGCGTTCGAGCGAGGCAGCGGAGGCAACCGTCGTCGGCGTGGTCGGAACCGGGCTCGATGTCGTCTATCCCAAGAGCCACGGCGGACTGTGGTCCGAGATTGGTTGCGCCGGTCTCCTCATCTCTGAGGCTCCTCTGGGCGTGGGGCCCGCACGATGGCGATTCCCCGCTCGAAATCGCCTGATCGCCGCGCTCTCCGATGCGGTGGTCGTCGTCGAGAGTCACGAGAAGGGCGGAGCGCTGAGTACGGCTGACGAAGCTGCAGATAGAGGAGTCCCCGTGCTCGTCGTTCCGGGATCGGTGCTCAGCCCGGCATCCGAAGGCTCGAATCTGCTGCTCATGGAGGGCGCAGCACCGGTACGTCATGGTCGAGACGTCCTCGAGATCCTCGGATTCTCCGAAGCGTCGGCTCTCGTGGGGAACTCTGCACGGTCGTTGTCGCAGGTCGAAACTCCCGAGGCGGGTCCCCTTGGCCGCCAGGTGCTGGCCGAGCTTGCCGCAGGCGCACAGCCAATCGATGTGTTGGCCGGGGCCTGCGGTGCGTCGATCGGTTCGATTCTCACCGCCGTGCAGATGTTGGCCCTTGATGATCGAATCGTGATCGACGGATCACAAGTTCGGTTGTCGTGAGATCGGCACCGTCGGCCGAGCATCCCCGGTGAGCGAGGTGCTGCCGCTACATTTCACCCTCGTGTCTGCTGACGTTCGTACTCGGTACCTGGAAGCCCTCGGTCTCCAGCCGGCAAACGAGTCATCGGCCGATCCTGTCAACTCGCCAAGAGAAACCGTCAAAGAATCCGTAACAACTCCTCACTTTGAGTGGCGGAGAGCCGACGGAGAGTGGGTAAGGAACGCACAGGGCAACGCGCCTGAGCAATCCACACACCCATTCGGCGGAACTCACTCCTTGGCGGGACCAGTGACAGACATAGACAATGCAGCAGACCTTGATGAGGTCTGGACGCGCTACAAAAACAATCCGACGCAGGAAGATCGCGATCAGCTGATCGTGTATTACGCCCCGTTGGTCAAATACGTTGCAGGGCGGATCGCTTCCGGTCTTCCTCAAAACGTCGACCAGGCTGACCTTGTCAGTTACGGGATGTTCGGACTGATCGATGCGATCACCAAGTTCGATCCTGAACGCGGCTTCAAGTTCGAGACCTATGCGATCTCTCGGATCAAGGGAGCGGTGCTCGATGAGCTGCGCTCCATTGACTGGGTGCCGCGTTCGGTCAGGGCGAAGGCGAAGTCGGTCGAGCGTGCGATGACCAAACTCGAAGCGGTGCTCCATCGAGCACCGACCGATGAGGAAATCGCTGAAGAGCTCGAGATGAGCATGGATCAGCTGATGGCGATCTATAACCAGATCAGTTCATTGGGACTGGTTGCTCTCGACGAGATGCTGAGTTTCGGTGGCGGAGGTGAGAATCTCACGCTTGGTGACACCTTGGCGGACCGTCATGATGGTCCCGGCGGGATGTATGAACGAGTCGAGATGCGCCAGATGCTGGCCGAAGCCATCAATCGCATGAGCGAGCGATCAAAGATCGTTCTCACGCTCTACTACTACGAAAACCTCACGTTGGCCGAGATCGGCAACGTGCTGGGAGTGACAGAAAGCCGGGTGTGTCAGATTCACACCAAGGCTGTGCTCCAGCTCCGCTCGCGGCTTCAGGCCCAAGAGCGCGAAGCGGTCTAGCAGCGCCGGCGGCCGTCTCGGTCGCATAGAACAGATCACAAGGCGGCAATTGCGTCGCCGCAACTCTTCCCCCAACGACACCCTGTTCGCAGTGTTGGAGGAAGATCATGAGTTGCCGAACGAGATGGCTGTTGACGCTTTTGTTGAGCGTCGCAGCCTTCGTTGGTTTGGACCAGCGGCCGGTTCTGGCCGACATCGCTCCCGGTGGTGGGTGGATTCCCCCGATTGACGCACCGATCATTGATCCGTTTCGGCCACCCACATCGAGATTCGGGGCCGGCAACCGTGGCCTCGAGTACGGGGCAACGTCTGGTTCGACGATTTGGTCGGTTGACGCAGGCACTGTCGTGTTTGCTGGTCGCGTTGGCACCGGCCGCTATATCACAGTGGACCACGGCACTGGCTTGAGATCGACCTACGCGTTTGTCGAGTCGATCGCTGTCGTGCGTGGTCAGACGCTTCGACGGGGACAAGTTGTCGGTACCGCAGGCCCTGGATTCCATCTGACTGCACGACTCGGTGATGAGTATGTCGATCCCGAGCTCTTGTTCGCCGGTGCCGAAGTTCGACTTCGTCTCACTGAGGGAGCTCTGCCCTCGGTGGGAGCTCCGCTGCCTTCACCGTCGTGGTGGCGGCAAGAACTGGATCGCTTGGCGGTCGCCGGCGATGCGATCGTTGACCTCGATCTCACGAATCAGCTGCGACGCTTCGCCGAAGTCGTGCGTGAATGGAACCATGAGGACTGCACCGAGGATGGTGAGCCAGTTGCCGGATCCGGATCGGGGCGCACGTTGATTCAGGTCGGCGGCCTTGGGTCGAGTTCAGATGACGCATCGATCGGCGGGTTGGACGTCGTGGCTCTTGGGTATGACCCCGACGATGTGTTGGGGTTCAGCTACACAGGTGGTTGCACGCCAAAGCCCTTTGGCGGCGATGGTCACGGGCCCTCGATGCCCCAAGGGTTTGCCCAGGCTGAGTACGGGCCTTCGGACACCCATCAGAGTCTCTACGTTTCTGCCACTCACCTTGCCGACCTCATCGAGGCGGTCGCGGCGGAGAACCCGAGTCAACCCGTGGATATCGCCGCACATAGTCTCGGGGGAGTTGTGACGCGACTCGCATTGGAGATGCTTGCCGAGCGAGGCACCGCGATGCCATCTGTCGTCGTGACGATCGGGTCGCCGCATGGCGGCGCAGACATTGCTGGCGCAGCCGTCGCGCTCGAGGGCAGCGCGCTTGGTGAAGTGGCGGACGGGCTGGCAAACGGAGCGATCGACTCAGTCGCGGTCGGGCAGGTCGCAGAGGCGGGTTCGGAGTCGATCGAGCCACCGACCGCGCCACCGGGCGGAGTGACCGTCGTTGCCATTGCGGGGGCTGCCGACCTCATCGTGACTGCGGACAAAGCGATGTGGGACGGCGCCACAAACACCGTGGTCCCAACGCCGATCAGTGAGGCCGTCGAAGTCCACAGCGAGCTGCCGGGTATGCCAGAAGTGGCGAGAGAGTTCGAACTCGCACTCGCCGGAGCACCCCCTCGTTGTGTCGGGCTCAACGATGTGCTCGAGGCTGGCTTTTCCAGCGGTCTGATTTCCTCCGCCGAAGATTCAGCCACGATTTTGGCAACGGTTGGCCGCTGGCTCAGCTGAAGGCCGGGTCGACGCCTTCGGGAAGCGGAATCTCGAACGCATTGAGCGAGAACGAGATGTAGCAGTAGTAGCCAATGGCCGAGGCGAGATCGACGAGCTGTGGTTCAGAAAAGATGGCTTGAGCTTCGGCATCGGTGTCAGGGTCGGGGCGCCCTGTCTGCAGCAGTGAGCGGGCGTATGCGTGGGCGATGCGTTCGGCGTCGTCGGTGAATGCAGGTTCTCTGCCAAGGCGAATTGCGTCGAGCGCAGCGCTGTCGACCCCAGCTTCGAGCGCAAAGCGAGAATGGGCCCACCATTCGAACTCAGCCTTCCAATGAGCACCGACTGTGCAGATCGCGACTTCGAGAACATTGGTGGGAAGTGAGTTGGCGAAACGGATCTCCTCGCCGACCTGGGCGAAACCGCGGGCGAGGGACGGGCGGTGGAGCATGGCGTTGAACGGGCCGACCAGTGCACCATCGTCTCCGACCAGGCTCAAGCTCGCGCTGCGTGGGCCATTGGTGATCTCGTTCCAGACAGCGTTGCCCTCCTCATCAAGATCGGATGGCGTGAGGCGGCTGAGTTTGGTCATGACCGAACGCTACATCTGACGGGTCGTGCCGATGGAGTTGAGCCGGGCACGACGGCGCGGGGACCGATGTTCCCCAGATATGGTGCACGGCTGGATCAGAAAGTCTGATTTCACAGAATGAATACTGGCGATCGGTAACCACGGTCACTCGCGAATCCGTCCTCGGACGGCTCCAGGAGTGCTCGATCGTCGGCCTAACCGGAGGAATTATCATGAGTGCTGTTGTCAGCATGAAGCAACTGCTCGACGCTGGTGTCCACTTCGGACACCAAACCCGCCGTTGGAACCCGAAAATGAAGCGGTTCATCCACGGCGAGCGCAACGGGATCTACCTCGTTGATCTCGAGCAAACCCTTGCCCGCATCGAAAAGGCCTACATCTTCGTCCGCGACACCGTCGCCGAGGGTGGAACGGTGCTTTTCGTCGGAACGAAGAAGCAAGCGCAAGAGCCAATTCGGACGCACGCCAATTCCGTTGGCATGCCCTACGTCGACCAGCGCTGGCTGGGTGGCATGCTCACCAACTTCGAGACCATCTCCAAGCGCGTCTCCAAGCTCATCGAGTACGAGCGCATGCGTTCGGCTGGCGACTTTGAAGAGATGCCAAAGAAGGAAGCTCTTCGTTACACCCGCGA
>CALHCB010000100.1 GCA_937930695.1 uncultured Acidimicrobiales bacterium
AATCACCCTGCTCGACACCTCTTGCATCCACGGGTTGGTACGCGGTCCCGACGCGAGAATCTGGGTCTCGATCCATTCGCCAGCGCGTCGAATGTTGCCCGCATGCAGCAGTGCCCACACCTCCCGCTCGGTCATGCCGGGAGTCAGTTGCTCTCGTATCTCAAGCATCGTGTTCTCACACGCTGCGACCGCGCACCGCATGGCCTTGATCTCCTCGGGACCCTTGATGAGGCGAGCGTTCTCCATCACTTCTTGGCCGCTGCCGATCGTGATGCCTGCCTGGGCGAGACGTTGATAGCCGATGTGATGGCATTGATCGACGGCGATGCGAGCTGCCGGGCCACAACGGTGGGTGATCAGTTCGATCATCTCATCCGCCCAACGATTCGCCTGTTCTTCGTACCGCGGGCCGGCAAGGAAGTAGGTCGAACCAAGTGCCGGCCGCACCTCGTCGACGACCTCGCTGTGGCCGGAAAGGAACTCGCAGTTCACGTAGTCCCAGACGATGACGTGTCCGTCTGCTCCTACGTACGCGTAGCGAGCGCCGTTGTGCATGACCCAGATCTGCATGTTGGTGGTGTCGGTGGCGTAGCGAATGTTGAGTGGATCCATGACGATGATCCCGTCGTACCCGAACTCGTTGAGCTTGGTTTTGATTCGCTCCAGTCGATTCGTCCGCATCAACGAGAGATTGGGAAGCTCCAGGCCAAGCGCCGCCCATTCACCGATTGCTGGCTCGCCGGGTCCGATCTCCAAGTGGTGTCCCGACGTTGCGGCGGCGTAGACCTCGGGAGCAGCCGCTTGCAGTGAGTCGGCGATTCTTCCTGCCATGGCGCAGACAGTAGAACAGCCTCTGATTGAATTTGATCAGTTCTCACCCGATGGGAAGGTGAAACGAATCGCCCCGTTTTCCGAGAGTCGAGCCTCTGTGTCTGCCAACTCCTCACCTACTGCTACTTCTGGTGGCTCCGGCCGTTGGATCATTGCCGCTGTTCTGATTCTCGTCGCGGTTGCAGCTGGCGCGGCCGTTGCGGTGTCCCAGAGCTCGGACGACACCTCAGCGGGAGCACCCGGCACGACAACACCCGGCACGGCACCAGCGACGGACGGGGCCGACGAGCTGACCGGAGACGAAGCAACCGCCACAACCGCGCTGGACTCCTCTCCTGCGTCGATGGATCCGGTTCACATCTTCGCCGACGACGTGTTGTTGGGTTCCTGGACCGGTGGCCAGTGGACCGCGAACCCAGAGGTCGCTCCTGCCCTTGATGGCTCGGTCGTCTCCTATGTCGACGGGGAACAGATCCGCGAGTCCACAGTTGTCGGGCCACCCGAGACTTGGTGTGAGGCGTTCGACGATCCGAGCTGGTACGTCACGCTCGGGTCTTCTTCCCCGACGCTCGGCGGCCTGTACGGCATGACAAATCTCACGTGGAACCCGAGGCCCCAATCCGTCACCGATATCGCGCCAAGCGCGGCTCATCTCGAAGCTGCGGCCGACGCGTTGGCCCAGGCAGGCCTTCCCGATGCCGAGATCGTGATTTCGAGAATCGTGCGACTCGACATCGAAGGGGATGGAGTCGATGAAGTGATACTCACCGCGGAGGTTGGCGAGCCGGACTTCTATGGTTCTCGAGTTGGCGACTACTCGGTGATGATCCTGCGCCAGGTGAACGACAGCGAGCAGGTCGACAATCTGGTGCTTGGCGTGCATGTCACGACGGGGTCAGAACCTGGAGCAGAGTCTGCGGAGGACCTTGGCGCTTCGCCAGGAGTGATCACGGTCAACTCCACGTACTTCGGGTTCGTCGATGCGATCGATCTCAATGGCGATGGCACGCTCGAGTTACTGACGACGCAGTCCGGGTACGAGTGGTTCTGGCGCGATGTGATCGACACCAGTTCGGGGCGCCCCGAACTGGTACTCAACTCAGGATGTGGCGCCTAGCGAGGACTGATCAAAGATGTAGGAGCGGAGCACTTCAATGTCGTCGTCAGGGAGCAGTTCGGGTCGCAGCTTCGGCATGGCCTCGACGGCAAAGATCTCCTGGATGCCCGCGGTGAACTCGAGACGAGACACGACTTCCCCCGAGTCAATATTGACGACCCAGACACCGCTCTTGCGCTCCTCGTAACGATCGATGATTGGCAGGCCACTGAAGATGGCCGACTCGCGAACTTGTGAGAGCCCGACGAAAGCCAGGTTGCCCACGAAGGCAAGGCCGCGGGTGAAGCCGGGAAGGTGGGCGACGACCTCAGTTGTTCCTCGTTCGGGGTCGACGATGCTGAGTGTGCCTTCACCTGACTCGAGAACCCAGAGCTGGTCGCGATACCAACGGGGGGAGTGAGGCATCGACAATCCCGTCACGATGATTTCGTTGGAGTCGACATGCATCATGAGCCCGCCGTCGACCTTGTTCTCCCTCCACCCACCTTTCACATCGGTTGCACCGAGTGCAGTGACGTAGGCCGGGGAGCCATCGACCATTGCGATGCCGTTCAGGTGGCAACGATCCTCAGGAACGAGCTCACTGATGAAGTGGGGCATCCAGCGAACGCGGAAGTTTGACGTGTCGTCGAGCGTGCACAGGCACCCGAAACGGGTGTTCACGAACCACAGTTCACCCGCTCCGTCGTAGGCCATCTCGTGGATGTCGATATCACCGGTGAAACGGATCTGGTGAGGCACGAAGCAAGCGTCGTGGGATCCTTCGAGACGATCGGCGAGCTTCTGGTTGTGGTGGTATCGATGCACTGCCTTGCGGCCGCCGATGGCGAGGCGACCACCGGTGCGTGCGATTCCCATCGGCTTGTCGTGGGTTCGAAAGTGGGTGTTGATCTGATCACCGTCGGGGCGCAGGAAAACGAGTTGACCCGCTTGATAGGTCGAGAGCAGGACCGAACTCCCAATCTCGGTGAGAAGGGCTGAAAAGCCGGCCGACGCGAGACTGGTGATCGGCGTGCCGGTTTTGGCGATTCCGTCGGACTCGGTCACCGCCGGGGCGCTGCTCTGCTCAGCCTCTTGGCTCATCGTGTTCTTCCCTCCGGAGCCGATCGTACTCTTCCCATTTCATGGTGACCGAAGCCGATCAGTTTTGCCTGGTTACGGCTGTGACGTACTCTCGCCATTGCGACGGGGGAGGGCTTCCTGTCTGGAAGGGAACCGTTATGAGAAAATTGTTCGCTCGTGTTGGCATCGCAATGTCGCTGCTCGCGGGATCGGTGGGACTTGCTGGGGCACCTGCTGAGGCTGTCGGCGGGGAGGTTCTTCTGGTTTGTCCGGAGATGACCGACTCAGTTGTTCGCCTGTATTCGGCGTATTTCCTTCGAGGACCAGATGCTGAAGGCATCGACTTTTGGACGAAGAGCTATTCCGAGGGCGGCTGGACACTCGCTGAGATCTCCGAGCACTTCTCCGTATCGACGGAGTTTCAGGCGTTGTACGGCGAGCTCTCGAATCTCGAATTCGTGAATCTGATTTATCAGAACATTCTGGGTCGCGCCGGGGAAGCCGAAGGCGTCAACTTCTGGACCGGTCGGCTCGACCAAGGGCTGGAAGACCGTGGTGCCGTGATGCTGAAGTTCAGCGAGGGACCGGAGTACGTGACCAAGAGTGGCACGGTGCCGCCGTTGGCCGGTTACTACCAGTGGTACCCCGAGGGAACCGTGTGGGCCTGTGGAAACAGCAGCGGCATCTTGCCGATAGCGCAGCTTCCGGGACCAAGCTATGTCGATGGCATCGCCTGGAACTTCAACCAGACGCTGTCGGAGAACTTCATCATCTGGACGCTGAATCCCCAGCAGGATCTCAACAGCCTCGTGGTCAACGAGATTGTCCCGGCTGGCCAGCTTTACTACTTCTGGAATGATGTGACTGACACGAGTCGCTTCGACACAGACACTGCGTTCATCGATGTGCAAGCCATCGACGCAGATCGCACCGACTTTTTCTGGTCGGTCGTCTTCTACCCGGCGTCCATCGGAACGGCCCGTGGCGGCTGGGACGACGCAGGTCTCGAGACCCGCTAGCTCACCGCCCACGGTGCGCAACTGAACCCACGTGCTCAACGCCCACCCGTATCGGCCGATGGAGATACATCACCGATAGGGGTGGGCTCAGCTGCGTTACCGCAGTGGCCAACCTGGATTGCGGCGAGCTGGGTCATTGCCCCGGCGGCAGTCCCGGTTGCTCCACGAGCTCTGTCATAGTGGCGAACGTGAGATCCCGATGACCGGCTTTGGTGACATGCCAGAGGATTGCGAACTCGTTCGCACCACCGATGTCTTCGACAACGACACGGTTCCTGCTGGTTTGCTTCGCGCCCATCGCGTTGCTCGTGATGTGTGGGGCCGACTGGTTGTGCATGGCGGAACGGTTCGGTTTGTGTTCGAAGATGCGCCGGACGAGCCGCTCACGCTGGCGGTTGGTGACACGGTGGTGATTCCGCCCGCCCGTCTCCATCATGTCGAGCTCGATGGTCCGGGAACATTCGCTGTCGAGTTCTACCGGCGGTCAACCACGCCCTGAAGTTCAGGCATGTCCGGCTGCTCAAGGTGACCGAGGAAATGGTCGATCTAGCGTGAATGATCCACCTTCGACAACGTGCCACCTCCGTTCTTGCCCTCGGAGCCATGTCGTTGGCGTTGGTGGCATGCGGAGCGGGAGCGGAGTCTGTGGCCGCGCCATCAAGCTTGCCGCTGGTGGAATCCCCCGCCACGACTGCGGAAGCCGCTTCGGCCGAGACATCGACGGTTGAGGCCGCTGAGCAAACCGATCCGGCACCGGCGGAGTTCAGTGCTGACATGTTCGAGAGCATGCTCGCCACCGAGGGCGGTCGAGCGTTGCTGGTCAGCAGCATGGCTGCGGAAACGAGCATGACTCCCCAAGCCGCAGCGTGTCTCCTCGATGTGATTCCTCCTG